>JBNJDV010000028.1:0-17521 GCA_051745185.1 Bacillota bacterium | reverse complement strand
AGGTTTATATCCTAATACACTCAAATCATAAAAAACTTTATTCAGGTAATCAGGCATATAATTCATCGGTAATTCTAATAAAATATACTTACTGTCATTTATAGTTAAGACATCTCTGTTTTTAATCTTTTCGAGTAAATCACTTGTTAAATATATTTCATGACCAGGTAATATTTCTACCTGAATATCCTTTAACCTTAATAATTTATTAATCTTTTTTATTTTTTCTTTTATCTTTTTTCCTTCAACCTTATAGTTTTCTTCCATATAATGGGGGGTTGCAACAATTTTATGAATTTCATAATTTTGGGCAGTTTTTGCAATTTCAACAGTTTCTTCTAATGTTTTAGCACCATCATCTAATCCCGGAAGAAGGTGGTTGTGAATATCTATCATCCTCTACACCTACCTTAATGTTTTTTAGACTCCCGAACAGTAATTCCAATATCAGTCCTATAATGCATATCTTCAAAATTAACTTCTTCTATATATTCATAAATTTGGTTAATTGCATCATCTAAATCTTCACCTAATACAGTAAGCCCAAGTACTCTACCACCAGCTGTGTAAAACTTATCACCAATTTTTGTAGTTCCAGCATGAAATACCAGTAAATTATCATATTTGTTTACTTTATCTAGGCCTTGTATTTCCCTGCCCGTATCAAAAGTTAATGGATAACCAGCAGAAGTTAAAATAACACAAACAGCTGACCTTTTATCCCAGTTAATCTCAACATCCGCAAGTTGTTCATCGATGGTTTTTTCAAAAATATCTATTATATCTGTATTCATTCTAGGTAATAAGACTTGTGTTTCAGGATCACCAAACCTAGCATTGAAATCTAGTACTTCTGGTCCCATATCAGTTAATATCATGTTAATATACAAGATCCCTTTATAATTTAAACCTTCTTCATTGAATGCATGTAAAGCAGGATTTAATATTTCATTAATTATTCTGTTTTTTAATTTTTCATCTATAAAAGGTATCGGAGAGAGAGAACCCATTCCACCAGTATTAGGGCCTTCATCACCATCAAAAACAGCTTTATAGTCTTGTGCAAACTCCAAAGGAACAAAATCTTTTCCATCTGTAAAGACCATTACAGAAATTTCCTGACCTTCTAAAAAGTTTTCAATTACTATTCTGCTTCCAGCATCTCCAAAAATTTTATCTTCCATAATTTTAGTAATAGCATCTTCTGCTTGTTCCTTATTAGTTGCAATTACTACCCCTTTACCAAAAGCTAATCCTTCAGCTTTTATAACAAGTGGATAATCTGCCTTTTTTAAGAATTTCATTGCATCTTCAGGTTCTGTAAACACTTCAAATTCAGCTGTTGGAATATCATGCTTTTTTAATATATTTTTTGCAAAAACTTTGCTTCCTTCAACTCTTGCAGCAAGTTTGTTTGGTCCAAAAATTCTCAAACCTCTCTTTTCAAATTCGTTTACAATACCCTTTACCAATGGCTTTTCAGGACCAACAACAGTGAGGTCAATCTTATGATTTTTAGCCCAGTCTGCTAGTAATTTAGTATCACTTGCTGCTATATCAACTCTTTCTGCTAAATCAGTCATCCCATCATTGCCTGGAGCCACATATATTTTATCAACTTTTTCACTTTGATATATTTTCCAAACCAAAGCATGTTCTCTACCACCATTTCCAACAACTAATACTTTCATGGTTTACACTCCTTATATAATATAATTGGAGAAATCTTTTCGATTAAAATATATCTATTTTCTAATAATCGTGTCTTCTCTTTTAGGCCCAGTTCCTATAATTGTAATAGGAATTTCAATTTCCTTTTCAATCATTTCAATAAACTCTTGAGCTTCTTTTGGTAATTCATTAAATATTTGTATCCCTGAAATATCTTTTTCCCATCCAGGATATTTCTTATATACAGGGACTTTTTTTGAATTTTCACTACCTAAATCAGTTGTGTCAGAACCATTTTCATAAGATGTGCAGACTTTAATTTCTTCTAAACCACTTAATACATCAATTTTAGTTAAAACCAGTTCAGTTAGTCCATTAACCCTTACAGCATACTTTAGTAAAGGTATATCCAACCACCCACATCTTCTTGGCCTACCTGTTGTAACACCAAATTCGTGTCCTTTTTCAAGTAGAAATTCGCCCATCTCATCAAATAATTCTGTAGGAAATGGCCCGGCTCCCACTCTTGTAATATATGCTTTTGCTACTCCTATTATATCATCAATCTTTGTTGGACCAAAACCAGTTCCAGTACAAACTCCCCCTGCAGTCGGATTAGAAGAAGTTACATAAGGATATGTACCATAATCTATATCTAATAATGTACCTTGTGCACCTTCAAAAAATATGTTTTCATCATTTTTATATGCTTGATCTAATAAAAGTGATGTATCAGTTACATAAGGTTTTAATTTTTTAGCAGCTTCTAAATACTTGTTTTTAATTTCTTCATAGGATAATTCTTTTTCATTATATACTTTATTTAAGATAAGGTTTTTATATTCTAAAACATCTTTTAGCTTTGTTTTAAAAGCCTCTTCATCTAAGAGGTCAGCAATTCTAATACCCCTTCTAGCTGCTTTATCAGTATATGCAGGACCAATACCTTTTTTAGTTGTACCAATCTTGTTATCACCTTTGCGTTTTTCCTCAAGACCATCAAACTTTCTGTGATAGGGCATAACTACATGTGCCTGATTACTTATATAGAAATTGTTAAACTTAAGTCCACGCTTTTTTAATTCTTCCATTTCAGTAATAAGAGCTATCGGATCTATTACAACCCCATTACCAATTACGCTTGCTTTATCTGGATAAAGTATACTTGAAGGTATTAAATGTAATTCATATTTTTCATCTCCAACGATTACTGTATGTCCGGCATTATTGCCCCCACTATACCTAACCACATAATCTGCTGTTTCTGCAAGTTTATCTGTTACTTTCCCTTTTCCTTCATCTCCCCATTGTGCTCCTATTACTACTTTTACTGACATATCGCTTGCTCAAGTGATAATTACTTGAGCTTCCCCCTTTCAAAGATAAAATCCACTTCTTTTATAAAGTTATTATAATTAAATATTTCATTTAACTCTTCTTTATTTAAGTATGTCATAACTTCACCATCATTTTCAATCATTTTTTTGAAACTTTTACTTTCATCCCAGGATTTCATTGCATTTTTTTGAACTAATTCATAAGCTTTTTCTCTACTTAAACCCTTTTCAATTAAGGAAAGCATGACTTTCTGAGAAAAAACAAGTCCATTTGTTCGATTAATATTTTCTTTCATTACTTCCTTGTTAACCTTTAGGTTATCTAACAAATCAGTGAATTTAACTAACATATAGTCCAATAAAATAAAACTATCCGGTAAAATAATTCTTTCTACCGATGAATGGGTTAAATCTCTTTCATGCCAGAGGTTAACATTTTCAAAAGCAGGTATCATATTCCCCCTTATAACTCGGGCAAGTCCACTAATTCTTTCGCTAACAATTGGATTCTTTTTATGCGGCATTGCAGAAGAACCTTTTTGTCCTTTAGAAAAGTTCTCTTCAACTTCAAGTATATCTGTCCTCTGTAAGTTTCTTATTTCAGTGCCAAACTTTTCTAAAGATGCTGCTATTAAAGATAGGCGGCTTACTAAATCAGCATGTCTATCTCTTTGCAAAATTTGATTAGTAAATAAAGAAGACTCAAGATTTAATTCTTCCATCACTATTTTTTCAACTTCTGGATTGATTGTTGCATAAGTACCTACAGCACCAGATATTTGGCCAACTCTTATAGTATCTTCAACTTGTTTAATTCTTTTAAGATGTCTATTGACTTCTTGAAACCAAACCGCTAACTTTAATCCAAATGTTATTGGTTCTGCATGAATACCATGGGTTCTTCCGATCATTACTGTATTTTTATGTAATACTGCTTTTTCTTTAATCTTATCCTTTAATTTCAATAAATCTTCCTTAATCAAATTTAGTGCTTCAACTAATTGAAGTGCCAGACCGGTGTCTTTGATATCATTAGACGTTATACCTTCATGTACAAACTTCGAATGTTCCCCGATATTTTCATTAACATTTTCAATAAATGCCAACATATCATGTCTTGTCACAGTTTCAATTTCTTTTATTCTTTGAACATCAAATGATGCCTTTTCTTTAATATTTTTATAAGCTTCATTAGGAACTTCTCCCAATTTCATTCTAGCTTTAACAACTGCCAATTCAACATCTAACCATTTTTGAAATTTATTTTTTTCACTGAATATTTTATTCATTTCTTCCCGGCTATATCTATCTATCAAAATTATCTTCCTTTCTTTATTTATTGTTTCCGTTTTAATATTAGCAAATAAGATATTTACTGTCAAGCCAGCAAAGTTAAAAGGTTCTTAGATAATCTCTTTGCAAAAATTATTAATCCTGCTTTATATTTATACCTGTTTTAATATTTTTTAATAAAAATTTTGCATTGTATTTTACAACTAAAAGATGTATAATTTTTTACGAGGGTGAGTAAAAATTGGAAAATATAAAATTAATCGAGCACAAAAAAATTAGAGTCTGTTGTGATGATGAAAATCAAAGCATAGAATTAGGTCGCGAAAGTATTAATAATGGTTTTTTAAAATCTCTGCCCGGCCCTTCTCTGCCCGTATTTATCTATATATTAACTCATCTTGATAATAATAATGTAATAAAAACAAATCCTGCAATAATAGCAGGGTTTTTAGCACTTGATCGTGAAAATACTAAAAAAGGATTAACGATTTTAGAAAAGAATAATTATATAAAGATTAATGAAAATCGTACTGGGAACCACAGCCATGAAATAACCGTAAATTTAAAAAAAATAGATAACTCTTGCTTTATTAGCAACAAAAAAGAAAATACTAGTAGTGAAAAACTAATGCCTTATCGCAAAAAAATTATTCATGAAAATGATTTTGATAAAGAAGATATAAAAAAGGCCCTTTTAAGTTTCTTGCCTGACAAAATAGATCATTCCATGTTAATAGAAGAAATTGAATGCTGGATAGATGATTTTGACAAAAAGATACTTAAAGAACTAATTCGTAGAACTAATAAATGGATTAATAATAATAATAAAAACAAAAAGGAAGGTTTTTATTATCTTCACGGTATAATTGACGATTGGTATAATAAAGGTATTTTTGTTTATGAAAGGCTTAAACACTTTGATAAAATGTATAGAGAAACAAATGAACTGGCAAAATGTTATGGGTTGAAAAATTGGCATAATGTAACAGAAGCCCAAATGGAAATTTTTCATGATTGGTTAAATAAAAATGAAGGAATTAATCTCTCTATTGCTAAATATGCTATTAAAGAAGCTTTTAAACGTAAAAGTGATGGTCAGCCATCATTAAAATATATTGAGGATAATTTTATTACACCACTTAAAGAAAACAAAGTACAAAACATTGAGCAGGCTAAAAGAATATTAGATAATAAAACTAACAAAAAATCTATAAATAAAAACATTAGTGAAGTAAAAAAATCTAATAAAAATAATAACTGGAATACATTTGAATGGGATATCGAAGATCTTAATTAAAGATCTTAATAGGAGGATTAATAATGGCATTAGAGCAAAATTATTCTGAAAAAACTGGAGATAGTGTAGAACAAGAATTTCAACTTTTATCTATTCTCTTACAGTATCCAAATAAGATTGATGAAGTTGCTGATGTTTTAGAAACAAGACACTTTCTAAATCCTAAAGCACAGCTTATCTATGATATATTATTAAAACAGTTTGAACGAGATAATCAAATCTCTAAAACTAAACTGTTTTTAAAACTTAAAAATGAAAATGTTGTTAAAAGGCCAGAAGAAATGATAGAAAACTTAACCTCAGGTTTCAGCACTCCTGAAGAACTTAAACCTACTATCGATATTATAAAAACAAATCATCAAAAAGATCTTTTGAAGAGGGCTTCTAAAAAAATAGATAAATTAGCACAACAAACTGAGTTAGATATCTCCGACTATCAATCAAGAGCTCAAGAAATAATATTTGCTGCAACTAATGAATCAAATGATTTAGACAAACATATCTATACCATGGAAGAAGCGCTATTAGAATCATTTGAAGCATATTTAAAAAGAAAAGATAATAAAGTTGATGTCGGCTTACAAACTGGATTTATATCACTTGATAATTTAATTGGTGGTTTTAAAAGAGGACACTTAAATGTTATTGCTGCTTCAACAAGTATGGGTAAAACAGCCTTTGCAATCAATATTGCAAAAAATGTCTTAAAAAGAAGTGAACCAACAGCTATAATAAGTCTGGAAATGGAAGCACAAGAAATTGTAGATAGAATGATTATACAAGAAGCAAAAATAAATGGTTGGAAATATAATCAGGGAGAAACAAATGACCAAGAAGATAAAAGAATATCTAAGGCTTTAGATGATTTACATGAATTTCCTCTTGCAATTTCTGATGAAAGGGGTCTAAATGTTGCTCAAATAAGGGCAAGGCTTAGAAAATTCAAAGCTCAAATGGGTGATTTAAGCCTTGTTATTGTAGATTACCTGCAGATGATACAGATTCCTGAAGAACATGCCCAAAACACAGCTAGAGCTGTCGGAGAAATTGTATTACAGCTTAGAAACCTTGCTTCTGAATTAGAAGTTCCAATAGTTTTGATTTCTCAGATTAGTAGAAGCTTTACATCAAGACAGGATAAAAGACCGGTATTATCTGACCTCAGAGATTCCGGTAATATAGAAGAAATCGCTGATGGAGTAATCTTTTTATATAGGCATGCTCATACCAGTGCAGCTGCCCGAGAAAAAGCTGAAGCAGAAGGTACTGAACAGGATACAGAAATTATTATAGCTAAACAGCGTACTGGACAAACCGGGTCTGTAAAACTGAAGTTCGAAGAAGATTATATAGCATTTGTAGATCCAGAAAATGTATCTTTGGAGGGTATGATTCCAGGTGAGTAAAGATATTGACTTAAAGATAGTATATGAATTTACAAATAAATACGAGAAATTAAAAAATGAAGGGAAAATATCTGAAGAAGATTTTCAAAAGATACTTTCCCTCCTTGATAATATGGACCAACTTTCCAAAGAAGAACTTAAAGATAAATTAAAAGATATAACTTAATTCAACATTTAAAACGGCTTGTGGTAATAGTTGGCCAGAGCCGAAAAATTCATCTTCTTTACCACTTAGATAGGATAAATTTATATTCAAAGATGTATTTGAACTGAGTTGATTACTATAATTTGGTACCAATGCAGTACTTCCGTCATCTAATGATGTTATTGAAAAAACTCCTATAGAACTAAAATCGTTAATATTGTAGCTTATATTACCCAGGAGTATTTTTAAATAATCAGAATCAAATAAATCCATCAGCTGCTCTTCTGAACTAGAGATATTTCCTCCCAAGGAGTTTAGTAGTTCTGAAATTCCTTCATTATTTTCTATCATGTGATATTCTCCTTGAAAATATATTCTGTTTCCATAACCACCATCTAAAAAATAGCTGTAATCTGTCCCTAGCATATAAGCATTAGTGCTTATATTATTTGTGTTATCATTTAAATTAAGGACAGAACCATAAATGCCGAGACTCCCTATATCTCCTTTAAAAGACAACCCTAATCTTGAGCTGCTCTGACTATTCCCTTCTTTATTTACATAATTAAAACTAAGATCATTGTCTTTAACTAAAGTTCTAGCCCTAAAACCTATTTTTTCATAATTAGGATTAAACTCATTAACTAAAGATACACTGCTATACCAATTGATGGGATAACTTAATTCTAAAGCATTTATATATTTAGCAGAAGTTTCTTCATCTAATGCTTCTGCGCCCAAGTTATAATCAACTGTATTAATTAATGAGCCGAAAGACCATGATATAGGTTGTTTACCTAATGTTATACGAGTATTTTTAAACTTGTGTCTTATATATGCTTTCTTTAAGAAAATATTTAAATCATAATTTGCTTTTGCATAATCATAGCTGTTTTCTGCTGTGATTTCAAAGTTCGCATTGTTAAAATTAAGTTCTAAATTAACATTTTCATATATTGAATTTTGATTTGTATTTTCATAAAACAGGGCATTTACTCCTGTGTTCAGTTCTCCTCCAAATTGATATTCTAATGCTAATGATGGAAAACTAGCTATTAATATTAATACCATCGTGAAAAATACTATTCGTCTTAAAAACACTAATAACCCTCCCTCTTTGATAAGAAATTACTGTAATGATTCTAATGAAAAGGTCCCTTCTGGTATTTCAGGATTAAATTCGATTGAATCTATAATAAATGTGGTACTGGTATTTTCTCTTAATTTATTTTCCATTGTTGATTCCATTGGATACCATCTTCCTTGAATTTCTTCAGTTTTTGTAACAACAATCTCTTTTAATAATCGACCACTTTCTGCATAGAGTTCTTCCTTTAAACCAATAAATCTTTCTTTGTCTATCCATGAAATTCGTTTGTAATAAGATACTTCAGCTCCTTCAACTTTTGTAGCCTCAATCTTATAACATTCTCTTCCCTGATATTCTTCTTCCCCAATTAATTCAAAGTTATATAGTTCGACAAATTTTTCTGACTCCATCATATCTTTATATGAAAAGTCACTTCCCATCATTCCTCTTTCTAACATATGGCCAGATAATTTTACAACATCTTCTGCATCTGGGAAGAACATCCATAAGTTATCATCTCTTTTTAAAAATTTAGTACCTCGATCCATGGGATTTGTAAACTCTGTTAATCCATTATCTCCTTCAATTAAAGATACCATCTTTTTCTCTAATTCTCTGCCACTGTTATTAATGATCATAGTTGATTCAACTCTTGCTGATTTAATAAACTCATTATCATCACGACGTTGAATAATTTCTTCAGCTGTAATAGCTGCAGCAGAAGTTGTAAAAATAAAAATTGATATTATTAAAAACAGACTAATTTTTTTCACTTTAATACACCTCCATTAAATATTTCTTAATGCATCATGAGGTTCAAGTTTAGCTGCTCTTCTAGCTGGAATAATACATGTTAAAGCAGTTACAATTGAACCTAGAATAAAACCAAAAATAATATTTTCAAAATTATAAACAGGGTATAAAACTGGATTCATGAAAAATTCTTCCATCATACCTTCAACAGCTTGAGTGTAATCTATTCCATAAATAGACAAATATTTTGTTAACACACCTCCAAAAAGCGCACCAAAAAAACTTCCCACAACACCTAAAAAGCTGCCTTCTATGATAAACAATGTCAATATTTCTTTACTTCTTAACCCTAATGCCCTCATCATTCCAATTTCCTGAGTTCTTTCTTTTACAATCATCACCATAGTGTTTATTACAACAACAGCTGCTAGAATAATCAGCAGCACATATATAATATTATATATATATTCAGCTACATCAAATAACTTTAACATCGGATTAGCTTCATCCCAAGTTTGGACAGCATATTTTCCTCTTGAATCATTATTATTAATAATCTGTTGAATCTTAGGCTTAATTGCATCTGCTTCATTCATAGAATCAGCTTTTATCAATATTTCTGTTGCACTGTTTTCCATTATCAATATTCTTTGGGCTTGATCAAGTGGTATATAAAATAATCTTTCATTTATTAAGGGTAGATAATGATCAATTTCTCCTACAATTTCAAATGTGGATCCTTTAAAAGCATCAAATGAATTATTATATACAATAGTTAAACTATCACCAACAGCTTTATTGAGTTTATTTAATAATCCAGTACCTAGTACTATTTCCTTTTTATTAGGTTCAACCATTCTTCCCCTTACAAAATCAGATTTGATGTCAGTGAACTCTATTTCTTTATCAGGATCTACACCCCAACCTAACATACGTGTGATTTCATCACCCGGGCTAGCCATTGCTCCAAACTTAAGTCTGGGTATTGCTATGTTTATTCCCTCGATAGATTCAATTTCTTCTACCATTGGCAGTACTCCTTTACCTTCAAACCCATCTACAGGGTGTCTTAAAGATAAAAGTTTTTCCTTTTGATCATATGTTTCGTCTAATATTTTAAGATGCCCGGAATCATATTGAATATATAAAGAATAGGATGAATCTAAGATTCCTATGATAAGACCCCTTGCAAAAATTACAACCATTACTGCAATTGCAATTGCAGTAACAGACACAATAGTTCGCATTTTATTTCTAAAAAGGTTTCTCCCGGCAAGCGTTAATAAAAAATTCATTTGCTGACACCCCCTATTTATGGTATATAGCCTTAACTGGATCTTTTTTCGCACCCCATCTTGCCGGTAAAATACTGGCTAAAATAGACACTATTATTCCAAAGAAAAATATGAAAATAAAAGTATTTATTTCAAATCCGCCGTATATTCTATCTGCAATAGGTATACCAAAAGTAGATTGCCCATCAGTCATAGCTGAAACACTTAAACCATAGTTACTCATAAAATAGACACCTATACCACCAATTACTACTCCAAAAAAGGAGCCAATAATTCCTATACCAGCTGATTCAATAACAAAAATATATACAATTTCTCTCACCTTTAATCCTAAAGCTTTCATCATACCAATTTCTTCTAATCTTTCTAAAGCAGATAATATAACAGTATTTATAACTCCGACTGTTGCTAATACTATAATAATAAGTAACATGATCATATTTTCAATATTACCCTGTTGTATCATCGCCAATAACTCTTGAGATAATTGTTCCCAGTTATATGCTTTTAAACTAGAATTCGTTTCATCAAAAAAAGAGTTAAGACTGTTTGCTGCTGTTATAGATTTATCTCTATTTTCTAACTTGAATAGATGTTTACTTACTTTATTGCCGATATTTAGGGAATCTTGAGCTAGTTGTAAAGGTAAATATGCATGAAATTCATTAATCTCCGGATGTGGTGCATCAAGTATACCGGTCAGTTGAGCATCAATAGTATTAAATGTTCCTTCTTCTGTTCTGAATAATAAAGTAACATAATCACCTACATCAAACCCCATCAAATCAGCTAAACCTTTACCTATTACAACATTTTGTCCACCAGTAAACATTTCACCATATAACATATAATCTTCTAAATTGAATACTTTCTGGTCATCCTTTGGTTTAATTCCAATAGCATTAATAGGAAATTCTTCACTACCATTATTTATAGTTGCACTAAATAAAAGCCTAGATGTATAGTTATCTGTATTCACAGTGTTTTTAATATCAGTTAAAATATCTGAGTCTTCATCAATTAAATTATCCTTAGGAAATTCATCTTTTTTCTCCCAATACTCTTCCTGCATTACCTGCAGATGTCCAGTTTGAAGATTAATACTATTATCTAAAGTCAAATCCCTCATTCCAATCATTAATGAATCTGATACTAGAAAGATAAAAATACCAAATGATATCACAAAAGCAGTAATTATAGTTCTTTTTTTATGTCTGGTTAGGTTTTTTAAAGCTAATTTAATGAGGAACATCTAAATCCTCTCCTTGCTCGTCATGAGTTACCTTCCCATCTCTTATTTCAATTAATCTTCTAGCATATCTCATAACTTGAGGATCATGAGTAGAAAAAACAAAGGTGGTCCCTAACTTTTCATTCATTTTAAGCATTATATCTAAAACTTCTTCACTTGTCTCAGAATCTAAATTAGCTGTCGGTTCATCAGCCAAAACCAATTTGGGGTTTTTAACTAATGCCCTTGCAATAGCAACTCTTTGTTTTTGTCCACCAGAAAGCTCATTTGGTTTTCTGTCTTCTAATCCTTGCAGACCAACAGATTCCAATATATCAAGTACTTTTTTTCTTCTTTCTTTTTTTGAAATTTCATCTATAATTCTTACCGCAAACTCAACATTTTCAAAAGCAGTTAAAACAGGAATTAGATTATGACCTTGAAAAATAAATCCCAAATTATATCTTCTGAAATCAGATAATTCAGTTTTACTTAGTTCAGAAAGTTTCTTTTGCCCATCATAGGTTATATCTCCACTGGTAGGTTTATCTAAACAACCAATAATATTAAGTAATGTTGTTTTTCCAGAACCAGAAGGCCCAAAAATTGTAGTAAATTCTCCCTTTTGAATATCAAGAGTTATACCTCTTATGGCTGGAACATCAATTTTACCTTGATGATATACCTTCTTTATATCGTCTAATTTTAATAATGCCATTTAGTCAACCTCCTTTTTAATGCCATAACCAATTATTTCCATCATCTTATCAACTAAAGGTAAAAAATCATCCAAATTATCTAACTCATTTTCTTCTAAAAAGTATTCTGTTATGAAAAAACTAGACTTATATAACAGATGGGAAATATATTTTTTATCAATATCATCTCTTATCTGACCTTTTCTTTTAGCTTTTTCTAATAGATTTTCAAACATCTCATTACCCACTGGTTGAAATTTATCAATTATTTTTTTGAATTCATTTTTGTCTTTATTTTTAATTAAACTTAAAGAAATTTTAGCTAACTGTTTATTATCCTTCGCAAATTTAATTCCGGCTTTATTTAACATCCTCCAATATTCAAAAAAATCAAATTCATTCTTATAACTTTTAATGCTTTTATCTATATAATCTATTTTTGTTTTAAATGCTAACTCAATTATAAACTCAAATAAATCAAATTTGTTTTCAAAGTAGTGATAAAAACTACCTTTAGCTATTTCTGCTTCATTTACAATTCTTGTTATACTCGATTTTGTATAACCATATTCGGCAAATTCATTAATAGCAGAATCAAGAACTCTTTTCTTTTTACTTTCATTTAAATTGTAAAAAGTCTCTCTCGGCAATTAATTTCCCCCTCTCTTATATATGCAATGACTATATATTCATATGACTTTGTATTCATATTATACATTTAATGTTTTACTATGTCAATATTTTAAAAATTAGTACACGAAAAAAACCCCCAAAAAATATGGGGGTTAAATACAAATTAATTTTTCATCTATCTATTCATTATCTTCTTCTTCTTTTGCTTCAATTACTTCAACAATTAAATTAGCATAAATATCATCAAATAATTTTACTGGAACTTTATGAACACCGAGTTCTTTTATGTTTTCATTTAATGAAATATTTCTTTTATCTAATTCATAACCTTCATTTGCAGCTGCCTCACTAATATCTTTGGTTGTAACTGATCCAAATAATTTTCCGTTTTCTCCTGCTTTTACAGGGAATATAAATCTTTCAGCCTCAAGTTTTGTCTTTAATTCTTGGGCTTGTTCTGTTTTTTCAGCTTTTCTTTTCTTAGCTCTTTCAATTTCATGTTTTAATCTTTTCTTTTGTGATTCAGTTGCTTCTACAGCATAACCTCTTGGTATTAAGTAATTTCTGCCATAACCATCAGCAACTTCTACAACATCACCAGAAGAACCTAATTTATCTACGTCTTCTCTAAGTATAATTTCCATTATCTAAAACCTCCCTTATCCTCAATCATCCTTTTTAGCACTATTTTTTAATTTTCTAAAATCAAACCAAAAATCTGTCAAGCCCAGCAAAACGAGTACTGGAGGAAATAGTGGTACAAACAGGATAATTGCTGTAAATATGATTTTTATTATCGAATTATTTGTTTTTTTATTAATAAAGTATAGAGAAACTGCATATCCTTGAATTAAAGCCAAGAATAACAGTACCATGTTTAAATTAACAAATATAATATTTCTTTTTAATATCAATGAGATAACAATACCAATTGAGATAATCCATCTTGGTAAAAACCAGTATTGGATTTTTTTATAAATTTTTCTTACATAACCAGCCTTTTTTAAATACCAGTTAGTCACATAATAATTTAAACCACCAGTAACTATTGCTGAAATTGCTATTAAAGATGGAAATAATCGCTGTAACAATTGCAATTGATTTGCTATCATATCTTCCATGTTACCTATATTATTAGATTGTCCTATTATATTTCCAACTTCATTAATTATTGTTTGAAAATTAATCCCAAGTAAATATCTAGATATATAGACTAATAATACATGTGATAGAAGAACAGAAAGTATCGTAAAAATCAATGTATTCAATGGTTTTATATCTTCTTTGATACAATTACCAATAACAAATCCTATTAGACCAAACCCTATTACAGCTAATAGTCCAAACATTGGTCCAAACAATAATCCGTTAATAACTGCTGTAACGCCAATTACTCCAGCCACTGTATTCCTGTTATGCTTTAATGTAATAACTGCAACTGGAATGGGCCATACTATTAAAACTAGAATGCTGAGAAATGGAATATAGACATTTATCAATGTTAATATTAGTAGATATAGAACTGCTTTAATACTATCTTTTATTCTTTGATTTAGCATTTATTATTACACCCCAACATTTAAAAAAACTGGCTTTTACAAAATATAATATAAAGGGAGGGTACTAGATAATACCTCCCAAAATATTATACATCTATTCTTTTACATAAGGCAATAAAGCTAGTTTCCTTGCTCTTTTTACTGCTTTAGTTACATCTTTTTGATGTTTAGAGCAATTTCCTGTTATTCTTCTAGGAACAATTTTACCTCTATCAGTAATATATCTATTTAAAGTCTTTAAATCTTTATAATCAATTTCTTTATCTTTTGCACAAAAGAAACATGATCTATTTCTTCCTCTTCCCATTATAATACCTCCTTCTTAGAATGGTACTTCAAAATCATCGTCTGATAAATCCTGTTCATCGACTGTATCTGTATTATTATCATTATCATTATTATAATCTGAGCGGCTATTATTACTTTTATTATCACTAGGCCAGTCTAAAAATTTAACATTATTTGCAATTACTTCAGGATTAATGTATGTTCTATTATCATTTTTCCCTTGACTTTTTCTAATTTGAAGTGATCCTTCAACAGCAACTAGTCTACCCTTACCCAAGTGATGGGCAACATTTTCAGCTAATTTACGCCAAGTAACAATTTTTATATAGTCAACATCGGTTTCACCTTGTGAGTTTTTATAATTTCGTTCAACTGCTAAAGTAAAATTCGCAACTGGTGTTCCATTACTTGTATATCTTAATTCAGGATCTCTAACCAGCCTTCCAATTAAAACAATATGATTTAACAATTAAGCCACCCCTTAATTTAATCTTCTTTTCTAACTATTAAAGAACGTATTATCTCACCAAGAATACGATAATTGTGTTCAAGTTTTTCTAAAACATCAGTTGGAGAATCAAATTCAATAAATGTATAATAACCAGAACGATAATCGTTAATTTCATAAGCTAACTGTCTGGTTCCCCACTCATCAGTATTAGTAACTTCTCCATTACTATCAGTAATAACAGATTTTATTCTTTCAATTATTTCTTCTCTTTTTTCTTCTTCTAAATCTGGTCTTAAAACTAATGCGGTTTCATAACTTCTTACTTTTTCCATCTTTTCTTTCACCCCCTCCATACGGTCTAAACGGCTTCATATTTATCTTTATGAAGCATGGATTTAATTATATCTATTTTATAACCCAATTCCTAATTATTATAGCATTCAAACATTGGAATTGCAACTTTTATACAGTAATTATACATTAAATTTAAAATGACAAAAATCACCATCTTCAACTATATAATCATGTCCTTCTATTCTAAGTAAGCCTTCTTCACGAGCATCTTTAATTGAGCCTGCTTTCATTAAAGCATTATAACTTATAACTTCTGCTTTAATAAATCCTTTTTCCATATCTGTATGTATTTTTCCCGCTGCTTGTGGGGCTTTAGTTCCCTTTTTTATTGTCCAGGCTCTTATTTCTTTTTCTACAGCAGTGTAAAATGTAATTAAATCTAATAATTCATAACAGGATTTAACAACTTTATCTAAGCCAGAATTTTTTAAACCAAAATCTTTTATAAATATTTCAGCTTCATCTTCAGGCAATTCTGCAATATCAGCTTCAATTTTTGCACTAACTGGGATAACATCAGTGTTTTCTTCAGAAATATACTCTTTTATTTTTTCAATACACTCATTATTATCTTTGTTAAGATCTGCTTCTGAAACATTAGCAATATAAATTACTTTTTTGTTTGATAATAAAAATAATTCATCAACTAATTCTTTCTCTTTACTACTAAGATCAATATTACGAACCGGGATTCCTTCATTTAAATTATACTCTAGCTTTTCTAATATCTCATATTCTATTTTATATCTCTCTTCACCAGATTTGAGCATCTTTTCGGTCTTTTCTATTCTTTTATCTATAGTTTCTAAATCTGCCATTATTAGTTCTGTATTGATGACTTCTATGTCTTTTATCGGATTAAACTCGTTATCTACATGAGTAACGTTTTTATCTTCAAAACAACGTACTACATGAGCTATTGCATCTACCTCTCTAATATGAGATAAAAATTTGTTTCCCAATCCTTCCCCGTGATTAGCTCCTTTTACTAAGCCAGCAATATCAACAAACTTAATTGCCGCAGGAATTTTTTCAGGAGGTGAAAATAACTTGTATAAGTTCTCCAATCTTTCATCAGGTACATCTACTACTCCTATATTTGGATCAATCGTACAAAATGGGTAGTTTTGAGCAGAAACTCCCGCTTGTGTCAATGCGTTAAACAATGTTGATTTCCCTACATTCGGTAGACCTACAATTCCAATTTCCATTATACCACCCTATTTTATTATTTCTTTTAAATTTTTTTCGAATTTTCTTCTGGGCATCATAACAATATGGTTACATTTCTCACATTCAATTTTAATATCCATACCCACTCTAATAATTTTCCAAACATTTGAACCACATGGATGAGGTTTTTTCATTTTGACTTTATTCCCTACTTTTAAATCTACCAACTTTACCCACCTCACATGATATATATTAGTAATAATATAATTAAAATAATAACAACAGCAAAAAATACACATCCTTTATTTTTATATAAAGGTTTATCATCAATTTTAAATGAATAAGAACCCCTCTTGCGTGCTTTTTTCAAAAACTTAACAGATTTTCTATATTCTCCCTGTTCTCTATAAATCACACCTAGATTATTATAGGCATTACCATAGTCTGGTTCGAGATCAATGGCTTTCTTATATAACTTTTTTGCTTTTTCAACTTCTCCATTTTTCTTATAAATACTACCTAGATTAGTTATGGCAGGGGCATATTCTGAATCTTTTTCTAATATTTTATCAATTAGTTCATTGGCCGTCTCTAAATCATCATTATAAATTTCAATAACAGCTAACTTATTTAATGCTGGTATGAAGTCTTCAACTTCATCTAATATTTCCTCGAATTTATTTTTGGATTCTCCAAATTTTCCTATATCCAACAAGTCAGAAGCTTCTTTATATTCTTTTTTTATATCTTCATCTAAATTTTTTAAATAATTTTCTTCTAACATATTACAACCCCTTATAGTCTTATTCTTTCAATATTATATAATATTAGACTAATTAAAGCAATA
>JBNJDV010000027.1:0-18302 GCA_051745185.1 Bacillota bacterium | reverse complement strand
TGCCTTATACTTCCCATACATTTCTAAGTCGTCTTCACTTAATCCGATCTTTTCAGCTACATCAACGATCGGTTCCATTGTAGCTTCTTGTGCTATTTGTATATCACTTTTCAACTTAATCATCTCCTTTTAGATGTTTTGTTATAATAATTTAATAAATACCTGAATAATTTTTTTGCACAACTGATGAATATATATAGTTTATCATTGTTATATAATCAAATACCGGAAGGTTGATGGCTTGTTGTACTGCTTTTGAATATGGTGGTAATACACTACATTCAAGTAACACTGCACCAATATCATTATCCTGATCTACCATATCTTCGGCTGTTATCACAACTTCTTTTTCTATCTTTTCAGGATCTAATACACCAATTTCTTCGATAATTGATTTATTAAACTCTTTTTTATTTTCTAATCCTTTTATAGTAATGGGAATTGAATCGTTTATTCCTACTTCTTTTAATAATTTTTTATCATTTAATGATTTAGAATTAGCAGATATAATACCAACTTTTTTATCTTTGCCAATAATACTTGATATAAATGGAACCTGTAACATACTAGATAAAAATACCGGAATATTTAAATCTTTTACTAACTGCTGCTGATAAATTGCCATGAAACCACAGTCACCAGTAATTGCTTTAACACCTTGGCTTGTAAGTTTTTCAGCTGCTTTTTTTAACTTATTATAAGCAGATTTATCTTTACTAAATATTCTTTTTACAGTAAGATCTTCAACAGTTTCAAAACGTACCGGAAAATCATATGTAGAAGCATTTCCGACATCACCAGGAATAAAAGGGGTATAGGTATCAAGCATTAGAATTCCAATTACTTCTCCATAACTGACCTGCCCTTTATTAGCCTTATAAAGCATTTTACCCCTCCTTAAAAGTAAAAATAACAGGGGCTATAAATAGCCCCTGTCTTTGTATTTATTTGTAAATATGATTAGTCAGCATACATTTCTTCTGCTGCTTTAATCTCAGATTGTAGTTTTTCTAATATAGCTGCCCCGTCTTCTCCTACATCTTCTTTATATGATTCCCAAACAGTTCTAGCTTTTTCAGCAAAAGCTGCTCTTTCTTCTTCAGTTAGTTCAATAACCTCAAGTGAAGACTTGTCTTCTAACATCATATCAAGTCTTCTTGAGTTTAAGTCTTCTTGAACTTCAAAGATATAGTCTGTCATACCTCTAGAAGTTTCAACTATCATTTCTTGATATTCTTCAGGTAAGTTATTAAAGAAGTTTTGGTTTATAATAACTCCTGTAATAAATGGAACCTGATTAGCTTCAATTAAATAGTCTTGTTGTTCATAGAACTTCATTTCTTGAGTTGCAAAGTATGGCTGAACCTGAGCATCAATCATGTTAAGCTGTAAAGAACTGTAAATTTCAGAATAAGCTAAACGAACAGCGTTAGCACCATAAGCCTTATAGTTTTCAATTAAGATTGGATCTCCCATAACCCTAATTTTTACTCCTTCAAAGTCTTTAGGTTCTCTTATAGGCTTGTTAGCTGTCCATACCTGCCAGCCTTCGTGGAATACTTGTAATAGTTTTAATCCTTTTTCATTATATATACCAGATAAATCTTGATAGATTGCTTCACTATTTTCCATTACGTGTTTGTTAACCTGTAGGTTATCTGACCATAAATAATGTAGTGAGAACATACCTGCTTCTGGAATAGTTGTTGCAAACCAACTTGGGGTTGAAAATGAAAATTCTAATACACCATTAATAGTTTGTTCTGAGATGTCTCCACTTGTACCTAATGTACCATAAGGATAGATATCAATGTTTACTGCACCATCAGATTTTTCTTCAATTCTTCTTTTAAATTCTTTAGCCCACTCGTGCTGTACACTACCTTCTATTTCCTCTAAAGCAAACTTCCAGTTATACTCTTGAGCTGCTACGCTTTCTAAGTTAACAGCACCAAATACCATTAAAGCAATAAGAGTAAATACTACTATTTTATAAATTTTTCTCATTTTAATTTATTTCCCCCTTTTTTAGTATATAAAATTAAATATCGGTACTACTTTCACTGGTAATTTCAATCTACTTATCAACCCCCCTCTTTATTAATTATACTAGCTACTACTTTGATAAGTAATTTAAAGCACTTCTTATATGCATCTCAACACCTAATGACAATACATCTTCATCTATATTGAACTTAGGATGGTGATGAGCAAAATGTGTACCTTTTTCTTTGTTTCCAATTCCTACGAAATAAAAGGTAGATGGGACTTCATCTGAAAATTCTCCAAAATCTTCACCAGCTAGATTTGTATAATCAACAATATCACTTTTATTTTCCATAACCTCTTGAGCACTTTCATAAGCTAGTTCTACCATCTCTTCATTGTTATATACCGGAGGACTTTCAACAATATATTCTATTTCATAATCAGCCCTATGTGAATCACATACATTTTTAATAATACGCTCAAATCTTTCCTTAGGTCTTTCATTACCTCCAGGATTATCTCTATATAAGTATCGAATTGTACCTCTTAACATTACTTCTTCTGGGATTATATTAGTTGCTGTACCTCCATTAATCTGTCCAAACATAATTAGTGTAGGTTTTAATGGATCAATTTCTCTGGTCTGTATTGATTGCACACTTTGAATTACATTACTGGCCACAATTATAGGATCAATTGCATCATGTGGTGCAGAAGTATGTCCACCTTGTCCTTTGATTTTTAGTTCAAATTCATACAAACCACCCATTACAGCCCCATGAGAAATAGCGATTTTACCGCTTTCAATTGGTGACCATAAGTGTATTCCAAAAGCTCCATCTACTTTGGGATTTTCCAATACTCCCTCTTCAATCATTCTGCGAGCTGCTTCACCTTCTTCATTTGGTTGAAAGACAAACTTAATATTACCCTTAATTTTATCTTTATGTTTTGAAAGTATCTTAGCTGCTATCATCAGCATTGAAGTATGACCGTCATGACCACAGGCATGCATTACTCCTTCATTTTGTGACTTATATTCGACATCATTTTGTTCTGTAATTGGCAATGCATCCATATCTGCTCTAAGCATTAATGTTTTACCGGGATTATCTCCCTCGAGCAGACCAACAACACCAGTTTCTGCTACATTTTCAGTTACTTCAAGTCCCAAACCCTTCAAGTAACCTGCAACTTTTTTTGAAGTTCTAAGCTCTTTAAACCCGAGTTCAGGATGTTTATGAAAGTCTCTCCTCAACTCAATCAATTCATCATTATGTTCTTTAACCAATGCTTTAATATCCATATTGTAATCCTCCTATTAATAACCGTAAGCTAAATCTCTTAAGAATAACGCTACATCTGGGAAGAATATTAATAAAGCTGATACTACTAATAACATAGCGATAAATACAGGTGTCTTTTTGATAACTTGGAAATATGGTCTTTTAAAGACTGCAATAGCCGTAAATATATCACACCCGAAGGGTGGTGTAGCTGAACCAATTGCTGCCTGTAAAGTAACCATTGTACCAACTAATACTGGGTCAATTCCTAAAGTTGTTACTACTGGTTTAAAGATCGGTGTAAGTATCATAATTACAACGATAGGATCAACAAACATACAACCAATAAAGAATGCCACTGCTATTACAAATAATACCCAGGTTTGAGTTGGATTAGTACCTATTATTCCTGGTAAGATCTGCTGTGGAATTCTAGCTAATGAAATCAACCATGAAAATGCTACACCTGATCCTACTAAGATAAATACGACTCCTGTTACTAAACCAGTTGATAATGCTATCTCTTTTAAATCTCTTATTTTTAAATTTCTATATATAAGTATCTCTACAAGTGCTGCATAAAATACTGATGCAGCTGCAGCTTCTGTTGGACTAAAAAATCCGGAATAAATACCACCAATAATTATTGCTGGAAAACCAAACGCAACTAATGCTTTTTTAGTAACCTTCCATCTTTTCGACCAGCTAGCTTTTTCATGTGTAGGAATACCTTTCACTCTTGCATAGAAGTAACTATATACAGCAAACATAAACAATATTAATAAACCTGGTCCAATTCCTGCTATAAATAATTCTCCTATTGATGTACCACTTACAACACCATAAACTATCATACCAATACTTGGTGGAATAAGTAATGCAATATCACTTGAATTTATTATCAATGCTGTGGTAAAGGAATCATCATACCCATCTCTTAAAAGATAAGGCCTCATTGTACCTCCAATAGCTACCACTGTTGCCTGAGTTGAGCCTGAAATAGCTCCAAAAAAGGTACAGGCTGCTGCAGTAGTTATTGCCATACCACCTTTTACATGCCCTACAAAAACTTTTACAAAGTCAACCAATCTGTTTGACATTTCACCTGCTGACATAATATCAGCTGCTAATATAAACATCGGAACTGCTATTAGGGAAGCAGGTAAGATTCCAGCTACCATTTGCTGGATTAAAACAGTTGGACTGAATGCAGGGAAGTAAAAATGCATTATAACTAATGGTGCACTTAGTAGTGGTATCATCATCGGAAAACCTAAAAACAATAGAACTACCATAACTGTAACCATTAATGCCAACATCCGTCTCATCTCCTCAATTCTATAATTTATAAAACTCTTTCATTATTTTTTAATCTATTAAAGATTTATCTTCACCCATTGCTGTGTCCAAATCTTCATATTCTGACTGTTCTTCAAATGAAATCCATACCTCATCTTCCATCACATTTTTAATGAAAGCTAGAGTGTAGTGTATATCTGTCATAAAAAGTCCAATTGGTACCCAGATCCAGATATAGAAAAGCGGTATTCTCATAACCGGACTCATTCTACCGCTGCCCAATACATCAAAAACATAGATTACAGATAGATAAGTAACATAGTACATTATTAATGCGGTACCACCGGTCATAATATATACTAATATCTTTTTAATCTTTTTATTTGCAATATCAAAGAATGCTGACATTCTGATATGTCTACCATTTCTGGCTGCATAACTGGTACCAAGAAATGTTATTATTACAATCAGAAATTCATTAATCTCTGTAGCAAAAGATAAACCCTGTCCAAAGAAGTTTCTAGAAATTACATTAATTATTGTTAATGACGCCATTATCATTACACCATATGCTAGGATATATTCTTCAAATATTTTAATCCATCCATTTAATTTTTCTAAAAATTTCATGCCTTAAATCACCCCTCTTAAAGGTGTGTAGTTAACCACCTATTAATTTCATATTCTATTTTGTGAATAGTTTTCTTGGGAAATCTACAAATGTTTCACAACCATCTTCAGTTACATAAAATGGTTCACTGTTTTCAAATCCGAATTCATCTAACCAGATTCCCGGCATAAAATGAAATGTCATTCCGGGTTTTAAAATTGTCTTGTCACCTGGTCTTAAACTAGCTGTATGTTCTCCCCAATCTGGTGGATAGTTTAGCCCATATGAATAACCAACTCTTGATTCTTTTACAACTTTACTGCCTGATATGGAATTTCTCCATTTTGCTTCAACTTCTTCACAAGTTACTCCAGGTTTAATAAAGTCAAGTGTTTTATTCAGTCCATCAACTACAACCTTAGCTATATCTGATAGATCCTCAGGAGGATCTCCAATATATAGAGTTCTAGATAAAGGAGCATGATACTTATACTTACTACCAGCTAATTCTAATAAAACTACATCCCCTTTTTGATACTTTCGATCAGTCCATGTTAAATGAGCAGTTGAAGTTCTTTCTGCTGAAGGCATAATAGGAGCAATAGCTGTATAATCACCAGTAAAATCTTTAGTACCACTAATTTGAGCTTGATAAACCTTACCAGCTGCATCTCCTTCGCGAACTCCCTGATCAATAACATCTATGGCTGTCTGCATCGTTTTTTCTACAATCCTTGAAGCCATTTTCATATATTTAAGTTCTTGTTTACTCTTTATCTGTCTTACTAGCGGAATTAAACGATTAGCATCTTTTATTTCAGCTTTTGGTAAATTTTCTTTTATTGAATTTAAAGCTCTAGGAGTAAAGTAATAATTATCCATCTCAACCCCTATATTTGAACTTTCATATCCTAAATCTTTTAAAATATCTGACATAAAATCCATTGGATGTTTAATTAATGATTGTACATAATCATCTTGATATCCAATAATATTTTCATCATCTAACCAGGTAGTAATTCGTGCCCCATTACTATCTTGTTCCCTGCCAAACCAAATTGGTTGGTCGCGGTCAATAAATATCAACACCCCTTGATGAACATAAAAGGACCAACCATCATAACCAGATACATAGTTCAAATTTGCAGGATGTGTTGCTAATAAAACCTCTAACCCCTCTTTATCCATTCTCTCTTTAATCTTTTTTAATCTGTTTTGAAACTCACTTTTTTCAAATACCGGCATAGCGACTCCTTTCTAAATTATTCTTTTTTAGAATTCAAGTAATTCAGTGCTATAAGTGAATGTAATGCTGCACCTTTATTTAATATAGATTCATCAACATCAAAGTTAGGATTATGATGGGGATGATCTGAATTAACTTCTTTATTACTAATACCTAAAAATATAAATGCGCCAGGACAATCTTGTAAATAATATGAGAAATCTTCACCTGACATTACTGGTTTATCAGTAAAAACATTATCTCCAAATACTCTTCGAGCTGACTGAATAGCAATTTCTGCTTCATCTTCAGTATTTATAGTTGGTGGAAAAGCATACAGATTATTAAACTCAAATTCTAAGTTATGCATTTTTGCTAAATTTTCACCAATATTTTTTATTTCACTTATAATATTTTCTCTAACCTCTTCATCAAAAGTTCTAATAGTTCCTTTTAACTTGGCCTGATCAGGTATTACTCCCCAATCGGCTTCTGAATTAAAGGATTCTACACTGATTAATGATGGATCACGTGTGTCAACCTTTCTTGAATTCATTTTATAGAGCTGACCTACCAATTCACTACCAGCTAATAAAGGATCTTCTGTTTCATTTGGAGCAGAGCTGTGTCCTCCACCACCCTTAAAATTTAACCAAATATTATCAACAGAAGCCATCATTGGTCCTTTATTTATCATTACTTTACCAGATTCAATCGGAGACCAAACATGAATTCCAAAAACTGCATCAACATCTTCAAGGACTCCGCCTTTTTTCATTAGTTTGGCTCCACAACCTCTTTCTTCATCTGGTTGAAATAAAAACTTTATTTTCCCATTAATTTCATTTTTGTATTCAGATAATATATGAGCTGATCCTAATAACATTGCAATATGAGAGTCATGTCCACAAGCATGCATAATACCTTCATTTGCTGATCTAAACCCTTTTTGGGACGGCAGATGACTTTTCTCTTTACTTTCAGTTATTTTTAAAGCATCCATATCTGAACGTAGTAAAACAGTTTTCCCCTGTTTAGATCCTTCTAGAATTCCTACTAAACCAGTTGGAACATGGTTATCTTTTATATCTTCACCTAATTTATCTAATTCTTCTTTAATGTCATCTCTATTATATAAATTATCTATAACAGTAATATTTAGTTTTTTTAACTCATTTTTTATAAACTCACTTGTTTTATGTTCTTCTAATCCTAATTCTGGATTCTGATGAAGTGTGCGTCTGTATTCTATAATCTTTTCTTCATATCTTTTAGCCTTCTTTTTAATATTTTTTATTACTTTTTTATCTAAACCCATTAAAAAGCCACCTCCTTACTGGTTTTTGTTATGAATCCCCTCTAATATTGAATATATTCCAAAAACAATAGTTAATATTCTATAATAGCCAACCCCACATCCAACCAGCAAATGCTCATAATGGATCCATAATTGCTGACATAATTTTGTATAATCTCTTTAACTATTTTTAATAATCGAGATGAACTCTTCATTTGAAATATTTGTTCCAGTTAAAATAACAGCAGATTTTTGATTTGAAATATCTACCTTATCAGAAAGTATTGCAGCAATACCAACAGCTGCTGCCCCTTCTAAGATAAAGTGTTCTTCAAAAAAAGCATGTATCATCGCTTTTTTGATTTCTTCTTCTGATACTAATACAACCTCATCAACGTATTTTTTAACCATTTCAAATGTGTATTTATTATCTAGTAATATACCCCCTTGTAAACTGTCTGCCAAACTATCAGCTTCTTTAACTTGCACTGGTTTATCAGCTTTTAAACTTTCATACATTGCTGCACCATTTTCCATACTAATACCATAAACTTTACAGTCCGGATTTATTGTCTTAACTACATAAGCTATACCACTTATCAATCCACCACCACTTAGTGGTACTAATATACTATCCAGCTTAGGAATCTTTTCTAATATTTCTAATCCGATTGTTCCCTGTCCACATATAATATGTTTGTGATCAAAGGGAGGAACTACAGATCGATTTTCATTTCTTTTTAGCTCTAGAGCCTTTTCTTGGGCTTCATCCTGGCTTTTTCCATATATTACAGGTTTGCCGCCGGAACTTTTTATACCGTCTACTTTATTTTGAGGAACATTTTCAGAAACACATATTTTTGCACTGGTATTTAATTTTTTAGCTACATGTGCTGCTGCTCTTCCATGATTTCCAGTTGAATAAGTAGTCAAACCACTTTTTAACTTTTCATCACTAAGATGTAAAGCATAGTTTGTAGCTCCCCTAACTTTAAAACTCCTCGTATCCTGTAAGAATTCTAATTTATAATATATCTCTGAATTATATTTTTGAGAAAGACTTTGGGTTTTATATAAAGGCGTCTTTTTAGCTATAGAATATATTAAGTTTTTAGCTTCATATATATCGGCCATTGTAATCTTATCTTTCAATGGTCTTTAACCTCCCCTTGACTTAAAACTTATTCATAAGCTATTAGATCTATTTCAACATCTAAACCAGCATCTAAACCTTTAACGGCCATAGCAATTCTCGCTGGTGGAATTTCCTGTGAGAAAAACTCCTTATATACCTTATCCATTTCTTTTTTGTCATTCATATTAGAAATATATACATTTACTTTAAGTACTTTTTCTAAACTTGATCCAGCTGATTTTAATATATTTTCTATATTAGTTAGTATTAATCTTGTCTGTTCTTCCACTGAGCCATGTACAGGTTGACCTGTTTTTACATCATCAGCAGTTTGTCCAGATACAAATACTAAACCATTATACTTTACCGCCTGTGAATAATTTCCTGGTTCAGGAGCTTTTTTTGTATAAACTGCTTCTTTTTTCAATTCCATTACCCCCATTTATATATTTTGATATATGACAATTTTTAGAATATTAATTGTATTTTGTCAATTGTCGACAATCTTTTCAAAAAAACCTAGACCATTTCAGACAATGTTCTGATATGGTCTATAACTGCCTGTTTTGTCCTTTTTACACTGTGCTCTTTTAAACATTTTATAATATCCTTATGTTTTAAACTTGCTTCTTTTAAGTTTTCTTCTTTTTTGGCATCAATTATCATAGCTAACTGTAGTTGGTAATATAAAGTGGTTAATATTTTATTTGTCCATTTGCTTTTTGACTTTTTCCATAAATAACTGTGAAATTTCATATCTCTTTTGTTTACAAGCACAATCTTTTCATTTTTATCTTTATTACTTTGAGATATTTGAACCATTTCATTAACAAGATCTTCAAGATAATCAAAATCATCTTTAGTCAATAGATTTTCTTTTATTAATATTTTGAAAACTCGTTCTTCAAGCATTACCCTGATATCAAATAGTTCCTGGATTTCATCTTGATTAAATTCAACCACAAATGTACCTTTTCTAGGTACTGTTTCAACTAATCCCTGATTTTCCAGTTCTTTAATTGCTTCTCGAACGGGAGCTCTACTCACATCAAGTTCATCAGCAACATTAGTCTCAACTATACGGTCTCCACCTACATAGTTTTCTAAAAAAATCTGTTCCTTTAGATAATCAGCCACTTCACTTTTTAGGCTTTTATGAGAGAACCTATCTTTTAACTTCATTTTAAACCCTCCACTTAACTAATATTATTAAGCATAAATATATATTTGTCTCCTCTATTTTAACATTCTAGAGCTCAACTTATTGTCCTGCTCTAATAATATCAGTTTTACAGATTATCACTTACTAAACAGTTTGTGAGGGAAGTCATAAAATTCTTCACAGCCATCTTCTGTAATCCTAATAGCAGAGCTCATTTCAAAACCAATATCATCTTGCCAGATAATTGGAATGAGGTGGAAAGTCATGTTTGGTTTTAAAACAGTTTTGTCATGAGGTCTCATACTTGCAGTCTGTTCTCCCCAATCTGGTGGATAGTTTAATCCGAATGAATAACCCAGTCTTGAAGCATCTACAAGATTACCTTTTGCAATTGAGTTTCTCCATTTTTCTTCTACCGCTTCACAGGTTACTCCCGGTTTTATATAGTCAAGTGTTTCTTCTAAACCTTCTACAACTATATCAGTGATTTCCTGCATCCTCTTAGGAGGTTCTCCTAAGTATACCGTTCTTGCTATTGGTGCATGGTATCTATTATAACAACCTGATAGTTCTAAGATAACAGGTTCATTTTTTTGATATCTTCTTTCAGACCAGGTAAGATGTGGTGCATCGATTCCATCACCCGCCGGCATTAATGGTACTATTGCTGGATAATCTCCCCCAATATCATCGGTTCCTGTGATTTGAGCTTTTGAAATTTCAGCAGCTACATCACATTCTCTTTTTCCTACTTCTAATTGGTCAATACCGGTCTGCATTACTTTCTCAGCAATCTTACCAGCTTTTTTCATCATTTCTATTTCAGAATCTGATTTAATCTGTCTAACCATTGCAACTAAGAGATCTGCATCTACAAAATTCGCATTTGGAAAACGCTTATTTAATATTTTATATGTTTTATGTGTAAAATAGAATTGATCCATTTCTAAACCTATGTTTTTATCTCCCCAACCCTTTTCTTCAATTATATCTGCCACAAAATCAATGGGATGTTTACCTACTGGAGAATGTACATAATCATCAGCATAGTTTCTTATGTTTTTTGGGCTTAAATGGGTAGTAACTTTTGCAGCGTTTGCATCCATATTTCTACCTATCCAAACTGGTTCTTCTTGATCTAAAGAAACTAATACACATTGATGAACATAAAATGACCAACCATCATATCCAGTTAAGTAATTCATATTCGCTGGATGGGTTGCCATCATAACATCAATACCTCTATCCTGCATTCTTTTTTTAGTTTTACTTACTCTTCTTTTATATTCAGACTCATTAAATAACAATTTTACCCCTCCCCTAAATTTGTTTATACCCAACCGCGCATTTTTACGGCTTGAGCTACTTTTCTTAATGCAACAATCCATGCACCAAGTCTTGTAGTTGTGTCAAATTCATTAGCAGTATCTCTTGCATTAACATAAGCATTAAGGATTTGTTTGTTTAACCTATTGTTTACTTTATCTAAATCCCAATAGTCATCGGTTATTCCCTGAATTCTCTCATAGTGACACACAATTGCTCCTCCAGCATTGGCAACTACATCAGGAATTACTTTTATACGGTTTCCTTTTAATATACTTTCAGCATCTGGAGTAATTGGACCATTTGCAGCCTCGATTATCATCTTAGCATTAATATCATCTGCATTATCTTTATTTATTACATTTTGAACTGCTGCTGGAATTAAAAGACCACATTTTTGTGTTAATAGTTCATCATTACTAATTTTTTCAGCCCTATCATAACCTTTTAATCCTTTGTTTTTCCCAGCATATTCCATCATCTCTGGAATGTTTAGACCATCTTTATCATAATATCCTCCGCTAATATCACTTACAGCAGTAATTGTAGCACCCAAGTCATATAAATAACCTGCAATTGTTGCTCCAACTTGTCCGAAACCTTGAACAACAACTTCTTCCTCTTTAAGATTAATATTATTATCTTCACAGGCCTGTTTTGTTACATAAAAGATACCTAACCCAGTTGCTTCTGCACTCCCTACAGTACCTCCCATGATATTAGGTTTGTCATTAATTGCTGGTGGATTATGTTCACCAGTGATTTGTTCATACTCATCTAACATCCAGGATTGAGTCCTGTAATCAGTACCGATATCCGCACCAGGTATATCAATTTTTGGACCTTTAGGTTTAAGGTTTCTAATAAAACCTCGTGTTAATCTTTCAAGTTCCCAGTCACTTAACTTTGAAGGATCTACCTTAATTCCCCCTTTTCCACCACCAGCAGGTACACCAGATACAGCATGTTTTATTGTCATAAATAAAGCTAAAGCTTTTACTTCATCAAGGTGTAAGTTAGGTACAAATCTCGTGCCATCACGAGTTGGTCCTAAGGCATCATTATAATGTACCCTATAAGCTTCAAATAATCTAAAACTTCCATCATCCATCTTTAATGGTATTGAAAAATCAATAATTCTTTTAGGGCGAGACATTAATTTCATTACTTTTGGATCTATACCTGCTATTTCACCGGCTTTGTTTAAAGCATCTAAAGCAGAATTGAAAACATTATCCATTTATTTCAACCTCCATTTTATATGTTTATATTTATCTGATTATAAGTGTATTTATAGTAATATTTGCTATGACATTTTAATTACACCTTTAAATGTATTCAGCTGCTTTTAGTAAAAGCAGCTGGATATATTAACATTTAATTTTATGGTTTAGGAATAGATAAATCATCCTTATAATCATTAGTTACTATTTTATGGTCACTTCTATCTAACCATTCTAAAATAATTTGAGCTAATTTAACTCTTTGTTTTGCAAGGTTGTCACCAAAACCAGGGTTACGCGCATCTACCCAAGTGTTATATAGTTCTGCTTCAGATGGGCCTGGTTCAATTTTGAAGTATACAGGAGCAGCAATTCTAGCAATTTCAGCAGACTCATGATAACGTTGGAATCCACCCATTGACTCAACTAAACTCATATATACATCAAGTGGGATATCTACTCCACCCTGTCTAATTGATGACAACATTGGTAAAGTCATATCTGCTAATGGGTTAAAACTATCTGCACCTAAGTCTTGAAGTAATTTGCCGCCAAATGCAGTACCATGACCAGCAAATACAGAAACCTTAAACTTAATATCCTTAGGAATTACTCCATCTTCTCTAAGTTTGTTTAATAAATTTAACATACCTTCATCTGTAACTAAAAATCCGCGAATACCAGCATCAATACAGCGCTGAATTTCTTGAAGGTAATTATATACCATATCATGTCCTCTAAGTCTCATACCTGATACATAACCTTCTTCAGTTACATACTGTCTGCCCTGGTCCCAACCTCTATTAGCTGAAGGGTTTACTAATAATTCTAAATCATAATCAGCACCGATAGCTGCAAATTCTTTAAGTTCAGCATCATCAAGAAGTGTTGCACCTTTAACTAATGAAATTACACGGTGTACTGTTACATTTCTTTTTTCAGCTTCTCTAACCATTGCTTCTAAGTTAGATACATTCTCAATACCAGAGATCTCTATACGGCAGTGAGCACCACCGTCAAACCTTAAATCTGAATCAGGTAGATCAAATCTTTCTCTTACTGAGAAAGGAGTTTTGTTTTCTAAGTAATTTTGAATATCTTTAAATGCCATTTATTTATTCCTCCTTGATTTTATTCAAATTCAGCAAATAGTTTTTCAAATTCTTCTTCACTGTCTTTAGCATGATATACGTGATCGTCAGTTGGGAACTTCTCTTCTTTTACTTCTTTAATATATTCTTTAAATGCATTTATCTCTATTTCTGCAACATTAGCATACTTTTTAACAAACTTAGGAGTAAAGGCCTGGAACATTCCTAACATATCTCCACAGATTAATAACTGTCCATCACAAGGTAAGCCTGCACCTATTGAATAAACAGGTATATCAAGCTTTTCTGTGATAAATTCTGTTACTTCTGGTGGAACAGCCTCAAGTAATAATGCTTGAGCACCAGCTTCTTGAACTGCTACAGCATCTTTAATTAAATCTCTAGCACTATCAACTGTAAGTCCCTGTGCTTTAAATCCACCAAGTTGACCTGAACTTTGAGGAGTTAGTCCAATATGTCCAAATACAACTATACCGGCATCACTGATAGCTTCAATTTTACTTGCTACTCTTCTTCCACCTTCAAGTTTAATAGCATCCATGTCAGCTTCTTTTAAAAATCTTGCTGCATTTTCTACTGCTTTTTCATCAGATACTTGATAAGAACCAAAAGGCATATCACCTATACAGTAAGTATTAGGTGCACCTCTTCTAACATCCTGACTGTGAGCTATACAGTCTTCCATTGTTACTGGTATGGTTCCTTTATAACCTTTAACTACCATTCCAAGTGAGTCTCCCACTAAGATCATATCCATACCTGCTTTTTCTGCAAACTGAGCTGTTGGAAAATCATAAGCAGTTACCCAGGCAACCTTTTCACCATTCTTTTTCATTTCATTAAAATCCAAAATTGATTTCTTTTTAGCCACTAAATATTCCCCCTTGTTAAATTATTGTTCAGAATATAATTAAAAAATAGCACAAAATTTTTTGAAATAACTTATCACCACCTATAAAAATATGTAACAGTTATATCTATTTGTCGATTGTCGACAATGTATTCTATATAAATTATTCAATACGTAATTAATAATTCCTTTTTTATTTATTAAAATAATTATAATTTTCAGAAAGTTATAAAAGGGAAGAATTTTTTTGAATAGCTCTGAAAGTTGTCAAATCATTTATGAGAAATTTTTCTCAATACTTTACTATCTTTAATTTCTTTTTTCTTTACACTTAAAACCACTAAAAATGAACCTCCGAGGACCAAAACTGCTCCAAAAATTTGTAAATAATTGAAAGAATCCCCAAAAAAGATTATAGATAATACAATTGTAACTATCGGTTCTATCATACTTAGTGCAGATATTGAGGTCGGTGAAGTCAGTTTAATCCCCTGGAAAAAACCCAAAAATCCCAACATTGATACAACTGAAATTCCTATGATAGGAAGCCAGGTAGAACTAGCAAAGCTAAACTGTATATTGTTAGTTACAAGTCCTACTGTCAAAAATGATAGTGCGGCAAACAGACAAACAATTGCTATAGTTGTAAGAAGTGGAATATCCTTTAATAGATAATCACCATAAAGAGTATATACTGCATAGAAAACTGCTGCTCCTGAAGCTAGAAGTATACCTATCCCAGATATTTCTCCGCCTGTCTTCCCCAAAACAAATAACAGTCCTATAAATGAAATTACAATAGCAATAATTATCTTAAAAGTTAATCTTAAACCTAAAAAATATGAAAGCCCTGCTATTATAAATGGGAAAGTATAAAAAATTAATACTGCTAATGAAGCTGGTATGTATTGAATAGCAGAAAAGTAACAAAAACTAAATAAGGAGTAAAATAGTCCCCCCATAACAAATATCTTCAATAACTCTTTTTTACTAATTTCTATTTTTGTTTTCGAAAAATAAATATAAATAAATAAAAGTAATGCTGCCAAACTAAACCTTAAAAATAATAATGTGAAAACATTAATACCTCCATCATAAGCAAAAAGCGCCAAAATTGGAACTGTTCCAAAACCTACTGCAGATAATAGTCCATATGTGGAACCTAATATGCTTTTGTCCAAATAAAATCACCCCTTACCTTCTATTTTATATGCGGAACATAAAAATCCCTTTTTTTAAATATTACATTTTGAATTATAATTTTACACTTTTTTATTAAATATATAGATAAAAAGGAAAATTTTTGTTATTATTGTTTTAAGGTTTAAGACTATAACAACACCAATATTACAAATATATTTTTTATCGGAGGTCTATTTATGGAATTCAATTTATTTATTTGGGTTTTATCTATTCTACCTATTGTATTATTATTATTTTTAATGGCTAAAGTTAAAATGAATTCTAAAAAAGCAGCAGTTTTAAGTTTAATTTTAACAGTTTTAATAGCTGTCTTTTTTTATAAAATGAATTTTTCACAGCTTTCTATAGCTATTCAAAAAGGAGCGGCTTTAAGTTTATATGTGATATTAATAATAGTTGGAGCAGTATTTTTATTTAATGTAGTCGATTTAGCTGGTGGTTTTGAAACAATAAAAGAGTTTATGAAAAAAATAAATGGTAATAAAACAATTCAGTTTATACTGCTCAGCTGGGCTTTTTCTGGTTTTATTCAAGGTGTAACAGGATTTGGGGTTCCAATTGCAATTGTAGGGGCATTACTTATTGGTACTGGCTATAAACCGCTTAAATCTATAACAGCAGTTTTAGTAGGACATTCCTGGGCAATTAGTTTTGGATCAATGGGGTCTTCATTTTTTGCTTTACAACTTGTAACCGGCCTTGAACCTGTAAAACTAGGAATCACTCTTGCCTTGTTTTTCTTTATCCCGGTTTTCACAACAGGCTTGGCTGTAGCTCATATCTATGGTGGAATTAACACAGTGAAAAAATACTTTTTATACATATTACCTGTAAGTTTACTAATCGGAACTGCACAGCTAATTGCTGCTGCAGGTAACTTTGCTCATATTGGTTCATTAATGGGAGGTTTGGTTGGTTCCATATCATTACTCATTATATTATTTAAAAAATCTTCTATCTCATTAAAAGAACTTAATAAAATTAAAACTTCAAAAATGCATATAGCTCATGCCTTTTTACCTTATGTAATTTTAATAGGAACTGTAATTTTATTTCAGTTTCCATTTATAACTAACAATTTACCTAAAATACAGTTAGATTTTAGCTTTCCTGGTTTTACCACAGGACTGGGTTATCAAGTTCTAGCCGAAGAATCTTTTTCACCAATTAAACTATTCTCACATCCCATATTCTTTTTAGTTTTATCCTCTTTGGTAGGAATTATTATTTATTATAAAAATAAGAATATAAAAGCAGATATGTTAAAAGAAATATTAAATAAGACTATCAAAAAATCTAAATCATCTGTTTTAACGGTATTATTATTAATGATAATGGCTTTAATTATGAATAATTCTGGTATGATTTTTGTATTTGCCCAGGGAATGGCAAATATAAGTGGAAGCTTTTTCCCAATTATTTCTCCTTTGATAGGCATACTAGGTGCATTCCTTACAGGTAGTAATACAAGTTCAAATGTCCTATTTGGATCCTTTCAGTTAAATACAGCTGAACTTCTAGGGCTTTCACCTGTAATGATATCTTCTACTCAGTCTGTTGGTGGTTCATTAGGTTCAGCTATTGCTCCCGCTAAGATAATATTGGGCACATCAGTTGTAGGAATTGTAAATAATGAAGGGGAAATCATTAAAAAATGTATTAATTATACCCTTGTAATTGGTTTAATAGTGGGCTTGGTTTCCTATATTATTCATTTTTTCATCTAGCTTTTAAAAAAATTTAGATTGGAGTTGTAAATATGAACTTTGATTACTTAAACTCACCTTATTCATCAAATCAAAACACTAAGTTTTCAAAAAATGGTATGGTAGCAACAACTCAGCCTCTAGCAGCTCAAGCAGGCCTAGATACTTTAAAAAAGGGTGGTAATGCAGTTGATGCAGCTGTAGCAACAGCAGCCTGTTTAACAGTAGTAGAACCAACCTCAAATGGCATTGGTGGTGATGCATTTGCAATTATCTATATTAATGAAAAGATGTATGGGCTAAATGCAAGTGGTCATTCTCCTAAATCTATATCCCTTGAGAAAGTTAAAAAAAGAGGATACAAAAAGATGCCTAAAACAGGTTTTATCCCTGTAACTGTACCGGGAGCTCCTTCCGCCTGGAGTTCACTGATTAAAAGATTTGGGAATTTAAAACTTAATGAAGTACTTAAACCAGCTGTAGAATATGCAGCTGAAGGTTATCCGGTTTCTCCAACGGTAAGTAAAAACTGGAAAAATGCATTTGATATCTATAAAGAGATTTTAAAAGGAGCTGAATATCAATCCTGGTTTGATACTTTTACTCTTGACGGGAAACCTCCTGAAACTGGTCAAATATGGAAATCTAAAGACCATGCCGATACTCTTAAATTAATCGCTGAAACAAATGCTGATTCATTTTATAAAGGAGAATTAGCTGATAAAATAGATGCGTATTTTAAAAAATATAATGGTTTTTTAAGCAAAGATGATTTAAAATCTCATTCAGTTAAATGGGTGGATCCCATTTCTGTTAAATACAGAGGCTATGATGTTTGGGAACTTCCCCCTAATGGACAGGGTTTAGTTGCTCTATTAG
>JBNJDV010000026.1:0-18339 GCA_051745185.1 Bacillota bacterium | reverse complement strand
TGAAGACTAAAAGACAGGTATAAAAGCCTGTCTTTTTCTATTTATCAGACTAAAGTACTATAAAAAATTAGATAAATAATAACTTTGACTGATTTATAACCAAAGAAATTTTGTTAAACTTAACTTAACATAAAAAGGGTGAATAATTTTAAAATTAATTTATCACATATTTATATTGTGAAATTATTTAATAAAAGATCTAAATATTGGTTAATATTAACTATAATATTTGATTGACAAGCAGCATAATATTTGGTAATATTAATACTATACTGAACGGTCGGTCGAGAGAAATGGAGTTGATTAAATGAAGGAAAATACAAGAACAAAAATCATGGATGAAGCTATTAAACTATTTGCTGAAAAAGGTTTTAGTGATACATCTATTTCAAAAATTGCAAAAAGTGCAGAGGTTGGAAAAGGGACGATCTACTGGCACTTTGATAGTAAAGAAGATTTATTTTTATCTATTATAAAAGAAAATGGCAAGCAGTACTTTGAAAAGGTAAAGTTGCTTGATAAAAGTGATGATAAACCATCTGAAATAATATTTCAATATATTAAAGATAGAATTAAATTTGTAGAAGACAACTATGATCTTGCAAGAATGATAATTAACAATAATGACGTAATAAACAAAGAGTTTAAAAAGTTGATGGAAGAAAAACACAAACAGATCGTGAATGTTTTAGAAAGAGCTATTAATAAAGGTATGAAAAATGATAATTTTAAAAAAGGCAATAGTGAGGAATTGGCTTTGATGATTATCAATACGGCTAATAGTGCTCACCAAAACTTTGCCTGTAGTCTAAAAGGTAATACAGATATAAAAGCTAAAAAGATTTATGATTTCATAATGAACGGATTAAGTGGGGGGAAAGATGATGTATAACAAGAAAATATATGTGGTATTAATTACATTACTAATCATAACAGTAGTTTCTTTTAATATTTCAGCTGAAGAATTGAGTCTAAATGAAGCTGTAACAACATTTATAGAAAACAGTTCACAGCTTGAAAATGTTAAAAAAGATATCCTGGGTTCTGAGATTGATCTTCAATTAGCTAAAAAGGGCAAAGCATTTGAAGTTAATTTACAGTCATCATATACAAGAATGGGAGAAGCACCACAAACGCCTTCTAGATATTTATATGAATCAGTTCAAGTAGGACCTAATTCTTTTGTGGGTGAAATGTATCCAATAGAATTTGAAGAACTATCTAAGAATAACTACAATACAAGCTTATCAATTAGTAAGCCATTATATTTAGGTGGTAAAGTTAAAAATAGTATCGAGTTAAGTGAACGTTCTGTAAAGATAAATGAACTTAAGTATGAACAGACTTTAAACCAAAACTTAAACGCTGTTATACAGTCCTATTTCAATGTTTTAATTAAAGAAAGTGTTCTTTCTATACAAAAAAGTTCTCTTGAATTAGTTAAAAGCCATTTAGAAACTGTACAGAAAAACTATCAAGCCGGTTTAGTTATTCAAAGTGATGTAAATGAGGTTCAAATTGAACTTAATAAAACCAGACAGTCTATATTAACAGCAGAAAATGAGCTTAAGGTTGCCAAAAAGAGGTTTGCTGATCTTTTAGAGTTAAAAGATACAGACTTTACTTTACAACAACCGGAAAGTATCGATATAGAGGAAAACCTAGATACACAACTTGATAAGGCATATAATAACAGGTTTGAAGTATTAAGCCTTGCTTTGAATAAAGAGATGCAGGAGATCAATAAAAAACTAGAGGATACACTCTATAAACCATCCTTGATGTTACAGGGTAATTATAGTTTTCAGGGAGATTCAATTGATTTTAGTGATGGAGAGTTTTCATTAACACTAAGTGGTTCTCTTCCACTTTATGATGGAAACAAATCAAATCTAAATCAACAAAAAATTGATATTGAACAAAGTAAGCTGGATAATAATGAAAAACAGCTAAAAGATAATATAGAAACAGAAATTATGGCAGCCCTGTATAAGATAGATGAGAACAGGGAAAGTTTAGAAATAGCCGATCAAAATGAAAAACAGGCCCTTGAGAACCTTAATCAGGCTCAAAAAAGATTTGAAAACGGTGTTGGAACCAGTCGAGATGTTCTAAGGGCAGAAACAAACTTAAAACAGATTCAAATAAGTAAAAATCAAACCTATTATCAGTACTTGATGAGCAAGTATAACCTGTTGAATCAAACAGGTACATTAAATAAATATTTTGGGGAAGTGGTTTACAATGAAAACAAATAAAGTATTATATATCACATTAATCTTTGTACTATCTTTCAGTATAATGGTATCAGCTCAAACACCTGTTCAAACATCACGTTCAGCTAGAGAAAATATTACAATTACAGAACTTCTGTCAGGTAAAGTAGTGCCAGATAAATTAATTGATTTACCTGCTGAAATAAATGGTGTTGTTAATGAAATCTATGTATCAGTTGGAGATTATGTTAATACTGGTGATAGGTTACTATCATTTGATAAAAGCCAACTATCAATACAAAAAAAGCAGTCTGAAGCAGGTTTAGAAGCAGCTGAAGCTAACTTAAGACAGATTGAAAAAGGTGCTTCTGAAGAAGATATTAAAACAGCAGAGGCTAATTACGAACAGGCTGAACTTTCTTTAGAAAATGCAAAAGAAGGTTTAGAGTTAGTAAGAGAAATCTTTGAAGACAAGACTTCTTTAAAACAACAGTTAATTAATTCTGAGATGCAGTATAAAAATGCTCAAAAACAACTGCAGTCTGCTGAAGATAGAATAAATCAGTCTAAAAAAGCCCTTGAACAGGCTGAAGTTGGAGTTAGACAGGCTGAAATTAATTTAAACCAGGCAAAAAATGATTATGAGAGAATGCAGAACCTTTTTGAAGATAATGTGATAAGTGAAAAAGAATTAGAAGGTGCTAAAATGCAGCTAGACAATGCTGAAGCTTCTTATGAAAATGCTGTATTACAGGTAGAAAATGCTGAACTGTCTGTTGAAAGTGCCCAGACAGCTAAACAACAGGCTGAAATATCTCTCAACTCATCTAAGCAGATGTATGAGATAGCACAGGAGACATATAACAATCCGACTCAGTTAAGACAGCAGCTGCAGTCTGCTGAAAGTCAGGTAGATGTATCTGAAGTAAATGTTAAAATTGCAAAAGTTAATTTAGACAAAGTTAAAAAAGGTGCTGACGAAGATCAAATCAAAGCAACTAAAGCAAATGTAAAACAGGCTGAAGCAGGATTAGAACAAACTGAACTACAGCTTTCAAAGGCTGATATAAATAGCCCTGTAGATGCACAAGTTGCTTCAATAAATACAGAGGAAAATGAAATGGTCGGATCAGGTTCACCGGTCATTAGGTTGGCAGTAACTAATAAATTAAATGTAGAAACAAGTATTACCCCTGAACTAAGACCTTATCTTAATAAAGGAGATAATGTTGAGATAAGAACAAATAATAATACTTATGAAGGGGTAATTAAAACAATTTCACCTGTGGTTAATCCTCAAACAGAGGCTTACCCAATTACAGTTGAATTTATTAACAGTACCGATAATGTATATCCGGGTATGTTTGTAGATGTAAGTATAAATAAAGAGAGTACTATTAATGCAGTAACTGTACCAATTGATGCAGTTATTAACTTAGAAAGTTCTCCCTATGTTTATATTGTTGAAGACAATAAAGCAGTTAGAAAAGATGTAGAAGTAGGTATTGTATACGGTAACCAAGTAGAAATAGTAAGTGGTATTACTGAAGATGATATCGTAATTACAAGGGGTCAAAACAATATAACAGATGGGCAGTCTGTTGAGGTGGTTGAATAATGAAACTATCAGATTTCTCGATAAAACGCAGTGTAACAACTGTAATGCTCATCTTACTGGTAGTTATTTTAGGATTCATATCACTTGATAGATTAAACATCGACCTATTACCTGAAATTAACTTTCCAGGAGCAGCAGTTATTACTACTTATGAAGGAGCCGGTCCAGAAGAAATCGAATCACTGGTAAGTAAACCATTAGAAAACTCACTGGCTACAGTGACTAATGTCAAGTCGATCAATTCAATTTCAGATGCAGGACAGTCCACAATTATAATGGAGTTTAACTTCGGTACAGATATGGACTTTGCTGCTCTTGATATGAGAGAGCAGACTGACTTGGTATCTAGTTTTTTACCTGATGATGCACAAGACCCTTTGGTTTTTAAGTTCGACCCTTCGATGATTCCTGTATTACAGTTAGGGGTATATAGTGGTCAGAATTTAGCTGACCTTAAAACTAATGTTGAAGACAATGTGGTTCCTAGGTTAGAAAGATTACCAGGTGTTGCATCGGTTAGTCTTACTGGTGGTCTAGATAAAGAGATTTTAATCGAATTAGACAGGAACAAGATGGAAAACTATAATATAGATTTCAATACCGTTACTCAAAACCTGATGTTAGAAAACTTTAATGTATCAGGTGGACAAATAAATAGAGGTAATGTGGAATATATAGTAAGGGTAACCGGTAAGTTTGAAAGTGTTGATCAGATTAGGGAAGTGGTTATTCCTACTGGTTCAAGAGGTGGATTTGTTAAGTTAAGTGATATCGGTACTGTTAAGGATACCTATAAAGAAGTAAGAACAATTGCCAGAGTAAATGGTGAAGACAGTATCGGACTTACTATTCAAAAACAAACTGATGCCAATACAGTATCGGTTGCTCAAAGTGTAAAAGATGAAATTAAAGCAATCCAAGAAACTCAACCGGACTTAAATATGGTTCCAATTGCTGATCAGGCTGAATATATAGAACAGTCAATTGGAAGTGTATACAGAAATGCAATTATTGGTGGACTACTTGCAGTACTTGTATTATTTGTTTTCTTAAGGAACTTTAGAAGTACAATAATAATTGCTTTAACAATACCGATTTCTGTTGTTGCAACATTTCTACTCTTATACTTCAGTGGACTAACTATTAATATAGTATCACTGGGTGGATTAGCATTAGGTATTGGTATGTTGGTTGATAACTCGATTGTTGTACTTGAAAATATATATAGGTATAAACAATACGGGCTTAACAGGTTGGAAGCAGCAAGCCGGGGTAGTGAAGAAGTTGGAATGGCAATTACTGCCTCAACTTTTACTACAATAGTTGTCTTTTTACCGGTAATATTTGTCCAGGGTTTAACAGCACAGATTTTTAGGGAACTAGCATTAACAGTTAGTTTTTCACTCTTTGCTTCTTTGATAGTTGCTTTAACCCTAATTCCTATGCTTTCATCAAAAATATTAAAGCTGTCTAAAAAACAGTTAAATATATCAGATGATACAAAGCTAGGATTTATTAAAAAGAATTATAGAAGTTCTTTAAATTGGTTTTTACACCACCGCTGGATTATAGTTACATTAATAGTTGTATTAATTGTAATTGGCGGATTTCTAGCAGTAAATCTTGGAGCAGAGTTCTTACCAAGTTTTGATCAAGGGCAGATGACTGTAAATTATGATCTGCCGGTTGGAACAGTATTAGACGATACCCAAAAAGCAGCTGGAGAAATCGAAAGTATACTACAGGATATACCTGAAGTTGAAACGATCTTTTCAAATATTGGTGTTGGTGATGTGATGAGCGGTTCAGCGGCATCAGAATCCGGTACATTTACAGTACTCTTAAAAGATCTATCTGAAAGAGACCGTTCTACCAGTGAAGTAATGGAAGAGTTAAGAAATAAAATAAGCATACCGGGTGCCGACATTAATATCGAGTCTCAAGATACGTTTATGGGCGGAGGTGCAATGGGAGGCAGCCAGGCTGTAAATATTAAAGTAGTTGGAGATGACTTAGCTGAATTAGAAAGATTATCCGAATTAGTGATGGAAGAAATGAGACAGGTTGAAGGAGTTAGAGAGATTAATGACTCATTTGAAGAAGGTAGGCCTGAATTTTTAATAAATATTGACCGTTCACTTGCTGCAAGACTTGGTTTAAGGGTAAGAACTGTTGCAAATACAGTTAAGTCAACTATAAGCGGTGATGTAGCAACTCAATATGAGGTAACCGGTAATGAATATGATGTACGAGTAACCTTAAAAGATGATGATAAACAAAATATTGAACAGATCAAAAATATCATGGTTCCATCACCATCTGGCGCCAAAGTTCCTTTATATAGAGTAGCAAACTTCGAAGAGTCGGAGGGTCCAAAAGAAATTTTAAGAATTAATCAGGAAAGGTACTCTGAAATTACAGCTTCATTATATCAAACAGACTTAAATACAGCTGTAAATACTATTCAAGAAAGAGTAAATAAAAATGTGGAGTTACCTGAAGGTTATGATATACGATTTGGTGGACAGTTTCAGGACTTACAGCAGTCATTTACAGACCTATTTTACGCATTTCTCTTAGCTATTGTATTAGTTTATATGGTAATGGCTTCACAGTTTGAGTCATTTGTACACCCACTTATCATTATGTTTACTGTACCACTGGCACTAGTTGGAGTTATTTTAGGACTTTATATAACAAGGACTACAATATCAGTACCTTCCTTAATAGGAATAATTGCATTGGCAGGTATTGTTGTAAATAATGCTATTGTACTGGTAGACTATATAAATAGGATAAGAGATGAAGGTAAAGACAAGATTGATGCAATCTTAGAAGCTGGTCCGATTCGTTTAAGACCGATTATGATGACAGCTTTAACAACAATCTTGGCATTGATACCACTATCCTTAGGTATTGGTGAAGGATCTGAGTTACAGCAGCCGCTTGCAATAGTTGTAATTAGTGGATTACTATTTTCAACATTTTTAACACTTTATGTAATCCCGGTACTGTATTCAATCCTTACAGACATTAGTGATAAAGTTAAAGAAAAACTAAGAAAAGTTGTCTAAGTTTGTGACTATTTATAAATTAATGTATAAAAAAGGGCTGATCTCATCAGATCAGCTCTTTGATTTGTTTAAGTCTTACAAAAAACCTATTAAATCTGCTTAATATATTGTATTTTTATCATGATTATGTTAAAATATAAAAGTGCTGAGGAATGAATAGCGAAATAATAACAGCTGGGGGTGACCGTAAGTGTTAATTTTAAAAATATTTCATCTGATTGTTGCAATTACAGTAATTGTAGGTGTTTTGCTCCAATCTGGTAAAAGTGCTGGCATGTCGGGAGTAATTGATGGTGGAGCCAGTCAATTTTTAGGTAAAAAGTCAAAAGGTATGGATGAAAAATTAAGTAAATTCACAACAGGGGCTGCTATAGTATTTATGATAACTTCATTATTACTAGCATTTCTCTAAAATTAAATACAGACATGGGGGTGTCCGGAAATGATATTTTATACTCCTATTGCAGGAGTAATCGCACTACTATTCGCACTATATATGGCCTCAAAAGTTAAGAAAGCCAGCATGGGAACTGATAGAATGAAAGAACTATCAAAGTCCATTAATGAAGGTGCAATGGCTTTTTTAGGTCGCGAATATAGAATATTAGTGTTTTTCGTGTTGATTGTTGCAGTAATTATTTTCTTTACTGGTACTTTAGGATGGCAGACAGCGATTTCATTTATTTTGGGTGCTATTTTTTCTGCACTTGCAGGTTATATTGGTATGCAGATTGCTACAAAGGCGAATGCAAGAACTACCAATGCTGCCCGAAGTAGTTTGAATGAAGCCCTACAGGTTGCTTTTTCAGGTGGAGCAGTTATGGGTATGTCTGTTGTTGGTTTAGGTACACTTGGACTTGGAATTTTATATATCTTTTTTACTAAAAATATAGATTATATTAGAGGATTTGCTTTTGGAGCTAGTTCTATAGCATTATTTGCCCGTGTAGGTGGCGGTATATATACAAAAGCTGCTGATGTGGGTGCTGACCTTGTAGGTAAGGTTGAAGCTGGAATTCCGGAAGATGATCCCAGAAACCCTGCAGTTATTGCCGATAACGTTGGTGACAATGTAGGTGATGTAGCAGGTATGGGAGCAGATCTTTTTGAATCATATGTTGGTTCTATTGTAGCTGCAATGACTTTAGGTACAGTTATGAGTGTTAACCATGTATTAACACCATTATTATTAGCATCAATTGGAATTATAGCAGCAATAATTGGTACTCAATTTATTAAAGCTAAAGAAGGCGGAAATCCCGCTAAAGCATTGGAAAAAGGTAGTCTTTCCAGTGGAGTTTTAACTATTATTGGTGCATTCTTTTTAATCAGATATATGACCGGTGATATGGGTGTCTTTTATGCTGTGTTGGCAGGCCTTTTAGCCGGTATTTTAATCGGAAGAATTACAGAATATTATACTTCAGAACATTACGGACCTGTTAAGTACATAGCTGAGCAGTCTCAGTCCGGTGCGGCAACAAATATTATCAGTGGTTTATCAGTAGGAATGAGAAGTACTTTATTCCCAATCTTAGTGATAGCTTTAGTAATATTTATTGCTTATCATTTTGCAGGACTTTACGGTATTGCAATGGCTGCCGTAGGTATGTTATCAACAACAGGTGTTACGTTATCGATAGATGCATATGGTCCAATTGCTGACAATGCAGGTGGAATTGCTGAAATGGCTAATCTTCCTCCTGAAGTTAGAGAAATTACTGATCAATTGGATTCAGTTGGTAATACAACAGCTGCGATTGGTAAAGGTTTTGCTATTGGTTCAGCTGCATTAACAGCTTTATCTTTATTTGCAGCGTTTTCTTCAGCAGTTAATTTAGAAACAATAAGTTTAACTAATCCTAATGTTATTATTGGGCTATTCATTGGTGCAATGTTACCTTTCCTATTCTCTTCACTAACAATGGATGCAGTAGGGAAAGCTGCTTTCCAGATGATTGCAGAAGTAAGAAGGCAGTTTAAAGAGATCCCCGGTATAATGGAAGGAACAGAAACACCAGATTATAAGAAATGTGTTGATATTTCAACAGCAGCGGCACTTAAACAGATGGTAATTCCCGGCTTATTAGCTGTAATCGTACCAGTAGTTGTTGGACTATGGAATGTACAAGCTCTTGGTGGACTATTAGGTGGAGCTTTAAGTTCCGGTGTGTTATTAGCTATCATGATGGCAAATTCCGGTGGAGCATGGGATAATGCCAAAAAATATATTGAGTCAGGCCACTTAGGTGGTAAAGGTACAGATACTCATGCAGCTTCAGTTGTAGGAGATACTGTTGGTGATCCCTTTAAAGATACATCAGGACCATCACTTAATATATTAATTAAGCTAATGACAATCGTTTCATTAGTATTTGCACCACTATTTTTATAAAGTAATAAAAATTAAAGTAAAACTAATATTATGAAATAAAAAGGGCAATTATCTTCTGTATAGGGGATTTTTGCCTTTTTTTATTTTATACCTAAGAGGTGATATAATGAATATAAGAGATGATAAAATGTGTTTTGCCTGTGGAGAGGATAATCCAATTTCATTGGGGTTGAAGTTTGAAAAAATAGGAGATAGAAAAGTTAAGACAGAGTTTACACCTGATAAGGTACATCAGGGTTATGATGGAATTATGCATGGTGGATTGATAACAACCTTAATGGATGAAGCAATGGCGAAGGTTCTTACTTTAAATGATATTCCTGCCCTTACTGCTAGAATGAGTCTTAGATTTAAAAATCCTGTACCGATTGGAAAAGAACTGATAATTACTGCGGTAATTGTAAAAAACAAAACAGGATTATACTTAACTGAAGCAGAAGTAAGGGATAAGAAGGATAAATTATATGCAAAAGCTCAAGCTAAGTTTATGAAAGTAGAAAAAGTAGAGGAGGAATAATAAATGAAAAGAGAAAAAGCATATCAACTAGTAAAAGAAAATATTGATCAAAAGAATTTGGTGAAACACTGCCTGGCAGTAGAAGCAGTAATGAAGAGGTTAGCAGAACATTTTGATAAAGACCAAAAGAAATGGGCATTAGCAGGACTGTTACATGATATTGACTATGAACAGACTGCAGATGATCCTGAAAAACATAGCCTTATAGGTGCTGAGATGTTAAAGGATTTAGGTCTTGATGAAGATATAGTTTATGCAGTTAAGGTTCATAACCATGAACACGGACTTGAAAGAAAGACCCTAATGGATAAAGCACTTTATTCATCTGATCCTTTAACAGGATTGATTGTTGCATCTGCACTAATTCATCCCGATAAAAGCCTTCAGGCTCTTGATACAGAGTTTGTAATGAACAGATATTCTGAAAGTTCATTTGCAAAAGGTGCAGACCGTGATGTAATAGCATCCTGTAAAGATATGGGTTTAAGTTTAGAAGAGTTTATTGGACTTTCATTAGAAGGTATGAAATCTATTTCTGATGAGTTAGGCCTTTAAAAAATTTAATCTCCGGTGAACACTGAAAGGAAGCTGATTATTATGATTTTAGTAACCGGGGCAACAGGACATTTAGGTTTTGTATTAATTAAAGAGCTATTAAAACAGGGTAATAAAGAGATAAGAGCAGTAGTCTTACCAAATGACGAGACTGATATATTAGATAATTTAGATATTGAAGTATTCAGGGGAGATATTTGTGACTATGAATCTCTTCTACCTGCTTTTAAAAATGTGGATACTGTCTATCATTTAGCAGGTAAGGTATCAATAAAAGACTATGACCCTGAATTAAAAAAGGTAAATCTAGATGGGACCAAAAATGTAATTAAAGCCTGTTTAACAAAAGGTGTAAAAAAATTAATCTATACAAGTACAGTACATGTTTTTGTACCTGAACGTTTTCAAGTAGTTAATGAAAGTACTTCAATAGTAGTAGATAAATTAAAAGGAGAGTATAGTAAGACAAAAGCATCAGCGACCCTTGAAGTAAGAAAAGCAAAAGATAAAGGTTTAAAAACTGTAATAATATATCCAAGTGGACTATTAGGTCCACTAGACTATAGAATATCACCGATGACAAAGATGATAATAGATCACTTAAAAGGAAATCTTGTCTGTTCAGTAGAGGGTTCCTATGATTTTGTAGATGTAAGGGATGCTGCCCGAGGGATTATAAAGGCAGCACAATCAGAAAAAAGTGATGAATATATACTTTCTGGAGTGGATATTTCAATTGAAGATATCTTTAAAATCTTAGATAGTATTAAAAAACCGTTTTTTAAAAGTTTTAATCTACCGCTTTGGGTTGCTAGAATGGGAATACCATTCACTTTTTCATATAGTAAGGTAACCGGGTGTCAAAATATTTTAACTAAATATGCGCTTGATACCCTGAGTTCAAAAACAAAATTTTCTAATAAAAAGGCAAAAAAAGAGTTAAATTTTAAAGTAAGACCAGTTGAAAGGACAATTTATGATACATTTCAGTGGTTTAAGGAGCATGGCTTAATCTAATAGGAGGTCAATAATAATGAGTGCGAGAACAAAATTGCTTGAATATTTAAAGGATGAAGCCTATCGTCCTATGACTAAAGAGGAATTAATGAAAGAATTTGAGATTTCAAAACAACAGGAACAGTACTTTGAAGATATTTTAAAACAGTTAGAAAAAGATGGATTAGTATATAAAAACAAAAAGGATAAGTATGGGCTGCCTGAAAAGTTAGACCTTGTAGCAGGAAGAATTGATAAAAATCCGCGAGGTTTTGGATTTTTAATTCCTGAAGAACCCGGCCATGAAGACATCTTTATTAATCCTTCTAATCTAAATGGTGCCATGCATAATGATAAGGTTTTTGTTAAAAAAGTTCCTAAAAGCAGGGGTAAAAAGTCAGAAGGTGAAGTTGTAAAAATAATTGAAAGAGCTAACCACCAGATTGTTGGTAAGTTTGAAAAGGTTAAAAACTACGGGTTTGTAGTTCCAGATAACAAAAGAATTAGTTTTGATATCTTTATTCCCGGTGGTAAGATAAATAAAGCTAAAAACAATCAAAAGGTTGTTGCTGAAATAACAGAGTGGCCGAAGAAAAATAGAAACCCAGAAGGTAAAATTACCGAAATTTTAGGTTATCAGGATGAAAAAGGTGTAGATATTGAAGCCATTATTCGTCAGCTGGACCTTCCTGGTGATTTTCCATCTGAAGTTGTCAATGAAGCAAAACAGATTAGTGAAGAAATACCTAAAGAAGAGATAAAAAGAAGAAAAGATCTAAGAGATCTTCCTATGGTAACTATTGATGGAGAAGATGCCAAGGACTTTGATGATGCTGTTTCAATTCAAAAAATAGATAATAACAAGGTAAGACTGGGTGTTCATATTGCTGATGTAACTCACTATGTTAAAGAAGACAGTTTTCTAGACCAGGAAGCATTAAATAGAGGGACAAGTATCTATCTTGTAGACAGAGTGATTCCGATGTTACCGGAAAAGTTATCCAATAATCTCTGTAGTTTAAGACCACAGGAAGATAGATTAGCAATGACCGTTTTTATGGACTTTAACTTAGAACCATTAAGTTTAGAAAACTATAAAATACATGAGTCTGTAATTAACTCGAACCACAGAATGACATATACTGAAGTAACAAGTATACTAGAACATGATAATCATGAACTTAAAGAGATCTACAGTGATTTTTTAGATGAACTTAAACTTATGAATGAATTGAGAGAGAAGATTAGGATAAAACGTTTTAATGAAGGAAGCATTGGCTTTGAAAGACAGGAAGTTAAAGTAATATTAGACAATGAAGGTCAAACAATAGATATCAAAGAAGAAGAACACGGAGTATCAGAACAGTTAATTGAAGAGTTTATGATCATGGCAAATAAAGTGATTGCAGAAGATATGTACTGGAGAGAAGTGCCCTTTATCTATAGAATCCACGAACAGCCCGATGAAGAGAGGTTAAAGGACTTCAATGAGTTTATCCATAACTTTGGTTACCACCTAAAGGGAATCGAAAATGAAGTACACTCCAGCGCCTTACAGGATGTCCTAAAAGAAGTGGAAGGAAAACCTGAACAGAGGTTAATCAACACCGTACTATTAAGAACAATGAAAAAAGCAGTCTACAGTCAGTATAATATCGGCCATTACGGTCTAGGTATTGATTACTACTGCCATTTTACTTCTCCAATTAGAAGGTATCCTGACTTAATGATCCACAGAATTATTAAGGAAGTAATCCAAAAAGGTAAACTAAATGAAAAAAGAAGGGATTACCTAGAAGAAGAAATCCCGGGTATTGCTGACCACAGCTCACTACAGGAAAGAAGAGCAATGGAAGCAGAACGTGATTCAGTAGATCTTAAAAAGATCGAATACATGCTCGATAAAAAAGGAGAAGAGTTTGAAGGTATCATAAGTGGAATAACAGGATTTGGTTTCTTTGTTGAACTTAAAAATACTGTAGAAGGTTTAGTTCATGTAGAAGATCTTAAAGATGATTACTATCATCTTAGAGAAGACCTCCATGCTTTAGTTGGAGAACGTACCAATAAGAGATATAGATTAGGAGATGAAGTAAAGGTTAAGGTAATCAAAGTAAATCCTGAAGAAAGAGAAATTGACTTTGTCTTAGTTTAAATGATTTAAGGAGTGGTAAGATGAGTGATGATATAAAGGTTGTAGCAAGAAATAAGAAGGCAAGACATGACTTTAATATAGAAGAAACCTATGAAGCAGGTATTAAATTACAGGGTACTGAAATAAAGTCAATTAGGGCAAGAAATGTAAACTTAAAGGATAGTTTCGCTGTTGTAGAAAAAGGTGAAGTATTTCTATATAATATGCATATCAGCCCATATAAACAGGGTAATAGATATAACCATGAACCGGAAAGAAAAAGAAAACTTCTTTTACACAAAAATGAAATAAGGAAGTTAATCGGATATACCAAGCAAAAAGGTTATACATTAATACCTTTAAGTATCTATTTAAAAAACAACTTAGCTAAGGTAGAATTAGCGATTGCCAAAGGTAAAAATGTACATGATAAAAGAAGAGATATCGCTAAAAAGACAGCTGAAAGAGAGATGGAAAAAGCCTTTAGAAGAAGACTGAAAGGTAAAGATTACTAAACTATAAGCGGGGGAGACCCCGTTTGTTTAATAAAAGCATATATTTAAAGGAGGTCCAAATGAAAATCTATACTAGAAGTGGAGATAAAGGAAAGACAAGTCTTTTTGATAATACGAGAGTACCTAAAGATTCAAAAAGGGTAGAAAGCTATGGTACCCTTGATGAGCTTAACTCAAACCTCGGAATGGCAAGAAGTTTAATAGCAGATAAAGAAATCAGAAATATAATAAAGAGCCTGCAAAGAGATCTTTTTGATGTAGCAGGTGAGTTAGCAACACCAAATGGTGAAGATTTCCCTGAAAAGATAGAACAAAAAGATATCAATAGATTAGAAAAAATAATTGATAAACTTTTAGAAAAAATGAATCAAGAACAGCTTTCTAAATTTATTATCCCAGGAAGTAATAGATGTTCAGCTGCCCTCCATATTGCCCGTACAGTCTGTAGAAGGGCTGAAAGAAGAATTATCTCTTTAATGAGAGAAGAGGATGTAAGAGAAGTATTACTTAAGTATGTAAATAGATTATCTGATGTAATATATTCACTTGCTAGGTTTGTAGAAACAGAACTAGACTATGTTGAATTTAATAAAGAAAAAGAAAATTAAGGATGATCGATAATGAGATTTGATGAAAGAGATATTATGTTTGCCAGAATTAACTATGAACCCGGTACAAAAATATATGAAGAATACTATAAAAAGCATCCCGAAAAAAAGGAAATGGATGATTTTTTAAGATCTTTACCCGGGTTTATGGTTGAAGAGGCATTTTCCTTTGATCCCCTAAACTCCGGATTAATCAATGGTACATATAATTTTTTAGGTGATTTAAAGAAAAATGCTGAAGGTGAAGTTAAAAAAGATAAGTATGAAGTAGATAAAGATGAAATAACACATAAGTTAAAAAGTATTGCAAAGTACTATGGTGCTGACCTTGTAGGTATCACTAAAATGGAAGATGTACTATACTATACCCACCGGGGTAGAGAAGTAAAAAACCATGGCGAAAAAGTAACTAACAAGCACAAGTACGGAATTGTATTTGCTGTTGAACTTAAAAAAGATATGGTAAATAGAGCACCCAGACTGGGACAATCACTTGAAACATCCAAAGGTTATGTTAAAGCAGGTATGATAGGTATGATATTAAGCTATTACTTAAGAGAACTAGGATATGAAGCACGTAACCATATGGATGGAAACTATTTAGTTATGGCTCCTTTTACAGCAGAAGCAGCTGGATTAGGACAGATCGGTAGAATGGGAATTTTAGTAACCAAAGAATATGGACCAAGAGTCAGATTAGGAGTTGTAACCACAGATCTAGAACTAAATACCGACCAGAGAGTTGACTTTGGGATGAAAGAATTCTGTGAGATATGTAATAAGTGTGCAGAGAACTGTCCCTCTGGTGCAATAGATAAGAATTCAGCAAAGATGTTAAACAATGAGATGAGATGGAAAACCGAAGTAGAAAAGTGTTTTAAGGTCTGGCAGATGTCAGGTACAGACTGTGGAATATGTATATCAAGCTGCCCTTTTTCACAAGAACTTGACCTTGATCAGATTAACAAAATGAAGGACAATCCTGAAGTAATGAAAGACATTTTAAGAGAGTATAACAAGGAAAATAAAGAAAGACCATACAATGAATCTGATCATGAATGGCTTTAGGGAGGATATTTAAGGTGAAAAAAATAATATATATCCTATTAACTTTAATATTAGTATTAACAATCAATCTATCAGCAGATGCTCAGGATGTTAGATATATAGAAAAAGAAAGATTGATTAATGAATTAAATCTAAAAAGTAGTATTGAAATCATTGATAAAAAGTTTCAGGATGTTACTGGAGATGGAATCAATGATCAGATTTTTTTAATAGGTGATAAACCGGGTGGTATAGACTCGATCTTTTATGCCCCATTAGAAGTTGCAGTATATGACACCTTCAAAAAGAACTTTCATAAAACCACCTATAGGTCATTGGCAGGCTATGAACCTAAGCTTGCCCTTTATGATTTTACCGGAGACCAAACAAAAGATATTTTTATAAAAGCAAACTCTGGAGGTAGTGGTGGAATATATAACCATTTAATTGTTAATTACTCAAATAATGATTTAAATATTATATTTGATAACTATGATAATAAGGGGCTAGATATAAAAGGAAGATATATGGATGGTTTTAAAGCAGAACTTTTTATTGAAGAACTTAATAGAGAAATAACCCTGGACTTATCTTTTAATAAAGATAAATATATAGATGAAAAAATCTATGACTATAATGGAAAACTATTAAGGGAAATAAACCCAAATGTCTATCCGTATAGTAATCTTACTCCAATGGACTATGACCTGGATAACACATTTGAACTAAGAGGTACCCAAAGATTGGTTGGAGCCTATGGGGCTGACAGTATTGGTAAGTTCCATACAATATTAAAGTATGATAGAGGATGGAATGTAAAAGAAATAGAAATTTCCACATATCTAAAAAAATATAATCCTTCGATAAGTAAAAATGGTAACTTAAGTTATGAAATACAGAGGAATGCAGTAACCAGTGGGAATCAAAGAATATACTACCCTGAAATTAAAAACTTACCACAAGATGTAAGTTCAACCTATATCAACAGACAGCTCGAAAAAATAGTTGAACCTTTTTTCAGTAAAGAGGAAGAACTTCAGATTGATTTTGAAGCAACTAAAAAAACAGACCAGGTTTTAAGTATTGTTTATCAGGGTTATCAAAAGTATGAAAATGGAGAGTATGAACTACTCTATTCTTTTAATTATGATTTAGAAAATAACAGGAGATTAACCACTAAAAATATTTTAAAAGACGGAAAAAATGTAAAAGAAAAAGTAAATCAAATAATCAGACAAAGTATCCAAGATAAAAGTTTAAGAGAAGAGTTTCCTGGCATATCAGATTGGATGGGTATGTATATTACAGATAGTAATCTAGTACTCTATTATCTAAAAAATGACTTTGAAGTAAAACATACTAAAGTATATATTCCCCTCAAAGATATTGCTCAATATCTCAGTATAGATATTGACTATGATAAAGAGGAAACAGAAATCTTTTTTATAGAGGTAGATTAAGTTGAAATCAAAAATTATTGAAAAGTTTATTAAATATAATCAGGGAAATAATGATGATATGATTGAATCCGTAACTGAGGAAATCATTGCTAAAGGAATACCACTGATAGAAAAGGATAAAGAAGGATATCTAATTACTTTTATATACCTGGCTAACAGTTCAAAAGACATATCAGTTATAGGATCATTTCCTGGATTTAACTTAGAAAAACAAAAGTTAAATCGTGTGGATAATACAAACTTCTGGTACAAGTCTTTTAAAATAAATAAGCCGATTAATTTTACTTATGGGTTTATAAAAAACTCTAACCAAGAAAGTTTTAATATAAATGATATAGTTAAAGATCCTCATAATAATAATTCAATTGAAGTTCATCAATCAAAAGATACTATATTAAAATTATCTACTATTGAAATGGTAAAGGATGAAGAAATAGACTTATATTTTAATAAAGAGATAACAAATAATATCCCTATTAAAAACCAAACTATAAAAAGTAAGACATTAAATGAAGATAGAACATACTGGGTATTAGAAAACAAGAATAAAAATGATTATGATGGATTGTTTTACTGTACAGATGGAATCACATACATAAATGACCAAAAACTAATTAAAGTATTAAACTATTTAAGGAAAGAACAACTAATACCAAACTTATTATTTGTCTTCATTAATAACAAAGATAGAAAAAAAGAACTCACAGTAAATAAAAAGTTTAATGGATTTTTAACAGGAGAACTATATAATAAAACAAACAGAGAATATAGCTTAAACAATAGTAATGAACATAACATAATTTGCGGGAAAAGCCTGGGTGGACTAAATGCTTTATATACAGCATTAACATCTGATCTTTTTAATAATTTAATCAGTCACTCGGGAACATTTTATTGGAACTATAAAGATAACAAAGATATTAATTATTTATATAATCTTCTAAAAGAATCAAAAAAAGAGTTTAACAACATATATCTTGATGTTGGAATGTTAGAAAACAATATTAATCCAGAATGGAAGATGAGTTTAATAGATGTTAATAAAAAAGTTAAAAAGTTATTAGAAAGAAAAACTAATAATCTACATTTTAATATTTTTAATGGTGGTCATGACTATTTCTGCTGGAGAAAAAATTTAATAAAGGCATTACTTAACTTCTATAACTAAATACTGTGGAGTGATTTTAATGATTAGAAAGCTAAC
>JBNJDV010000025.1:0-18841 GCA_051745185.1 Bacillota bacterium | reverse complement strand
TCATGTCTGGAATTATCTTTCCCAGTAATGTGTCTTCCCCTCTTCCTAAAACTAAATCATCTTTAAAATGATATGTTGTTGAGTAATAAGGAGCCAATAATTTATATTTGTTTAAATCGAGTGCATGATTACCGCCTAAAATCTTATTGGTGCCTTTGGCATTTAAAATATTCTTTTTGTTTTGAGTAATTAAGTTATTCCCTTCAGATTTCACAAATTCATAAGTTTTCTCTTTTTGCACTCCTTCTAATAACTCTTTTAAACCTTCAAAGTTCATAGAAGGAATTATATAATAACCGGTATAATCACTTGTAGTAACTACGACCTTGTCTTTTTTTAGGTGTTTAAGATGATTCCCGATAAAGTCAATATCTTTTTTATTATTTTTTTCATCTAACAAAACATATGGTCTTACATCCGTATCAAAAAACATTAAATAATCAATCTTAGGTTCAGCTAACAAAGCAGCTATTAAAACAATATTTCTTCTTTTACCATAAGAAACTAACCCATACTTTATTAGATTTTGGCTTTCTATTAACATGCCGATTTCATTTTCTTTTAACCCTAATTTTAAGAGATCATTTTTTAATTTTCTATTATTATTTATTTTTAGAAGTTCTATATCCACATATTTTTTAATAGTATTAACTTTTTTCTCATCTAATTTATGTGAATAACAGATGAACATTTTATTTATCTTATGGCCATTATTTTTCGCATTAAGTATAAAATCAAAGTAAGGGTAAAATGTATCAACATTATTCGTTATGATTCCAAAAGCAACATTACTCATTTTCTCCCCCCTTTATAAAACAAAAACCAATTCACTTGCTTAAAAATTAATAGTGAATTGGCTGCCAAAATATTTATAAAATAATTTTATATTTATACTCTGTAATTACATTTTAACTGATTTATATAATGAATTCAAATAATCTCATCTAAATATTACTATTTTTTTTATTTCCATTATTATTCTTTGCCTTAATAGTGAATGCATATTTTATTAATCAGATTAAACACTGATCTAACAGATAATATTAGGAGATAATTATTTGTCAAACAATTTATCTGGTTTTAACTAAGGGTTTGAGATTGTCTTATCAGGAATGAAAGATATGTTTTCTTATACGCTTAGAAATATAGTGACGAATATTTGACATAAAATTACTATTATGATAATTTTCTGACATTTTATTGACGAAAATCAGTCATATGAATATCATCAAAATTTAAAACTACAAAAAATACTTTTAATAAAAATTTTTGTAAAAATTATAAAGGCTGCTAAAACAAGGATACTGGGTATTTTTTGATATTAATATTTAATGAATATCATTATAACTTTAAAAGAGGAATACAACTTGCAATTTATAAAGATGAAATCATAAAAGGAGGAGGCTAGGTAATGAAAGTAGCAGTCTTAGGTTCAGGTAATGGCGGTTGTGCAGTTGCATTTGATTTTGCAGAAGCAGGTCATGATGTGTTTATGTTTGATTTTGAAGACTTTCCTACGAATATTGAGGCTATTTCACAAAAAGGAGGGATTAATTCTACAGGTGATTTGAAGGGTTTTCAAGAGATAAAATATGCTGGACATGATATCAAAAAGGTTGTAGAAAGTGCCGATATAATTTTTGCGGTAGGACCAGCATATAGTACTAAACCTTTTGGGGAAGTTTGTGCACCATATTTAGAGTCAGGTCAGATAGTAATAGTTTGTCCTAGTTCTTGTGGAGGAAGTATAGTTTTCAAAAATGCTACTTCACTAGAAATCAGTGATGAAAATATAATAGTAGCAGAAACATCAACACTTCCATATGCGGTAAGAATCACTGAACCTGGTAGTATAAACGTATTTTTGAAATTAAGGGGAGGGCTATACTTATCTACCTTACCATCAAATAATACGAAAAAAGTATTAGAAATAATAAAAGATGTATATAATGCTATTGAACCAGCAGATAATATTTTGCAGACAACTCTACAAAATGGCAATCCTATCATACACCCGGCGGTTTCTTTATTAAACACAGGTCAAATAGAGCGTGATGCAGACCTATATTTTTATGAAGAAGGGGTTACTCCAGCTGTAGGTCGATTAATTAAAGCTGTAGATCAAGAAAGAATAAAAATTGGTAAAAAATTGGGATTTAAAGTGATACCGGACCCAGAATTGGGTATGATGCAGGGTTATATGCAAGAACCATCTTATGAACATGGATATGCAAATGCAGATGGGTTTAAAGGTATAAAGGCACAAGAGCAGTTGGATTATAGGTATTTCAATGAAGATGTAAGATATGGCTTAATCTTTTTCTCTGAATTGGGAAAACAGATTGGAGTAGATACTCCTGTAATGGATTCTATTATTGAAATCGTTTCAGTACTGATGGAAAAGGATTATAGGAGTGAAAAAATGAGGACTATGGATACTTTGGGTTTAGGAAAGTATTCAAATGAAGAATTAAAAAAGATACTATAGTTGATTTTGATTGTTATCTATTATATTGAGAATAATATCCCATAAATAAGTAAAAATATTGATAATATAGATATAGTAATTACATTTTAGATAGTATTTAAAATATAAGTCATTAAAAAATAGGGGTGCAATTTTAATTACGCAAATTTTATTTAGTTAAATAAAAAAACAGGAGGAATAAAAATGGAAGTAGCTGGTAGTTTTGGAATTTTTGCTTTGTTACCAATAATTTTAGCTTTAGTTTTAGCTTTCTGGACAAAAAATTCAGTATTTTCAATATTGATGGGCTGTATCTTAGGTGTAATAATTGCTGGATTTAATCCTGCAACAGGATTAACAGAATTATTTCAATCAGCATTAGGATCTTCTTGGTTTATATGGGTTTTGATGATTGAGGTATTTATAGGGATTATGATTGCAAATTTTCAAAGAGCAGGAGTAATTCAAACTTTTGGCAAACAAGCTTCAAAAAAAATAAGTACTCGTAAAGGTTCAACTGGCTTTGCTTGGTTTCTAGGGATTTTTTGTTTTTTTAGCGACTATTTTAGTCCTTTATTTAGTGGTCCTATTGCAAGACCATTGACAGATAAATATAAGGTTTCGCGTGAAAAGCTGTCATATATTTTAGACTCAACAAGTGCACCGGTTCCAACATTGATTCCTTTAAGTGGTTGGGCTGTTTATATAGCAGGTTTATTAGTAGACCATGGACCAATCTCTGATACAAGTGGTGCGATGTCAGCATTTGTTCGTTCCATTCCATATAATTTTTATTCATGGTTAGCGATTATTTTAGCTGCACTTTTAGCATTTGAAATAATTCCTGATTTTGGACCGATGAAAAAGGCAGAAAAACGTGCTCACAAAGAGGGTAAATTGATTCGAGATGGTGGAACACCAATGACTGGAGAAGAACTTGATAATGTTAAACCACCAGAAGGTAAACTAGGTAGCCTAACAATATATTTGTTCATACCTGTGGCTATTATTATTTCTATTTCCTTAGGAACCTTCTTTGTACTTAATGACACAAAAATTCTAACTGCTTTTATAGCAGCAGTTATATATTTAATGGTTGCTTTAGCTATAGGAGGATTTTTTGAGGATGTAAATGATGCTATGGATGTTGCTCAGGATGGAATTAAAGGAGTTCTTCCAGCTATTTTAATTTTATCACTGGCTTTTTGTATTAATGAAATAACTCAAGTATTAGGTGGAGCGGATTATATAATTTCAATTACTGAATCATGGATGTCTCCAGCTATATTACCTGCATTATCATTTGTAGCAGCAGGAATCATGGCATTTTTAACAGGTACTTCATGGGGAACCTATGGAATTTTATTTCCCTTTGTAATGCCTATAGCATTTAGTCTATCTGGTGGGGTTTTAGCCCCGGTTGTTTTTGCTTCAATCGCTGCAGTAACAGGAGGGGGAGCTTTTGGAGACCACTGTTCACCTGTTTCTGATACTACAATTCTCTCTTCTTTAGGAGCGGGTTCTGATCATATTGACCATGTAACTACCCAGATTCCTTATGCATTAACTGCAGGAATTATCTCAACAATTTTATTTGTCTTAATTGGTATACTATAATATATAAACATCTAAAATGTTAAAGTGTTTTTAATGTCAGTTAGATAAATAAAATTCCCATTAAGGTATTAATGTTAAATTTGAATAGCAATTATTTTTTAAGAGTAGGAGATTTTAAAGTCCCTACTCTTAATTTTTTTATCAAAAATTTTAAAATTAATGAAAAACATTTATTGTATTTTGATATAATTTTGTATTATAATGAAAACATATTTATAATATAAATTATCTTTAAAATTAAAGCATATAGCAGTGGGTGGTGTAAAAATTGAGTAAGAAGAGTAGCAAGGAATTTCTAAAAGAACATTTTGATTATGTTGATTCAATAACTATAGTTGATAAGACTGGCAAAGTTGTGGTCCAACAAAGATATAATCCTAGGTTTTCAGAAAAAGAGAATAGAAGAGAAAACAATTGGGCTATTAATAAAAACATAATTGAAGTAATACCTTCTGTTACACCTGAAACGAGTACTTTATTAAGGGTTTTAAAAAGCGGTAAGATAGTGTATTCTGATAAACAGGTAATGTGGGATCGGAATGGAAGAAAACTTGTATGTACTAATATAAACTTTCCGATTGTATCAAGGGGTAATATTATTGGAGCAATTGAATTATCAAAAGACATTACACATATTGATAATAACAATAATGAAAATTATAAAATTCCAAAAGTTGAAAATGATAAATTTGATCAGGATTATTCAGCTAAATATATTCTAGATGATATTATTGCTGTCATACCGGAAATGAAAGAATTAAAAGATAAGGTTAAAAAAATAGCGAATAGTACTTCTTCAGTTTTAATTTACGGTGAAACGGGTACTGGGAAAGAGCTTTTTGTACAAGCACTTCACAACTTGAGTTACCGTAAGTTTAAACCATTTATACCAGTCAACTGTGCAGCTTTACCAGAAAATTTGCTGGAAGGCATATTATTTGGTTCTCAAAAAGGAGCATTTACAGGGGCAGAAGATAAGAAAGGGCTTTTTGAAGAAGCTGATAAAGGCACAATATATCTTGATGAGGTTAATTCAATGCCGATAAATATACAGTCCAAGTTATTGAGAGCCCTTCAGGAAAAGAAAATTATGCCTTTAGGTGGTTCTAAAACTAAAGATGTTGATGTAAGAGTTATAGCTTCAACAAATGAAGACCCTTCTAAATTAATTGATAGTAAGATTAGAAAAGACTTATATTACAGACTAAATGTAATTAATTTAAAAATACCTCCATTAAGAGAAAGAAAACCTGCTATTCCTGTTTTAGCAGATCATTTTATAAAGAAATATAATCATTTGTTAGAAAAAGCAGTACAAAAAATTGATAATGAGGTAAAAGAGTTATTTTTATCTTATGAATGGCCTGGAAATGTCAGAGAGATAGAACATGTAATAGAAGCAGCTATGAATGTAGTAGAGAATAAAATTATTAAACTTAAACACTTACCAGTATATCTATCTGAAAATGATAGTTCATTTAAAACGAATATAAATCCTCTAGATGACGAAGTTGGTCCATTGAATGAAATTATAGAAAAAACAGAAAAAAAGTTGATTAAAAATGCTTTAGATAAAACAGAAGGAAATATTACAAAAGCTTCTGAGCTTTTAGTAATACCTAGAACAACATTACAATATAAGATAAAGAAATATAATATAGATTTTTAGTTTTATTAAATTAATATAAATACATTAAGTAGGGATCTAATTATTTATATTACTTAACTGCTTTTCTTTTGTAAAAAATTTTTAAGTAGGTAGAGACATATTTCCAAAAAAGGTATTATTTTTACATAAATTTACGAAGATTATCTTTATAATTGATTTTTATATTTCTTTATTTATTCAAAACTTTTTTTGTTTTATATCTTTTTTTGATTAGATTTTAGTTCTGTTATATAATATGCAGGATTGAAATTTCTTTTGGATTGTAGGTTGAGCATTAATTTTTCTCGAGCATGTCGTTATATTCTTTAAAATATAAATAAGGTGCATAAATCCCAGTTATTTCAAACTGGGATTTTTTTTGCTAATCAATTATCAAAATATGAATTAGAGAAGTGCTAAAGATATAATAGTTAAGATAAAAAGTCAGAAATGTAAGAAAATTAAAAATATTATAGAGGAATTATATAACCTATGGCTAATTTAGACATATGTTGATTAATTATATATTTGATTGATATATATTCACTATTATATCTTACTTGCATCTAATGAGGTAAATTGATTTTTAATATGACATATATTTTGTTGTATATTTTTTTTAATAAAAAAAGGGGGATAGTTTAATGAAAAGTTGTAGTTTGTTAGTGAAGAGAAGTTTTTTATTGGTACTGGTATTAGTTTTAGTTTTATCGTCTGGTGTTATAGTTTATAGTGCAGGCCATAATGTTGTAAAGTCCAGAATGCGTTTGGGTGAAGATATTGAAAATTTGGATCCGGCTCATTTAGTAAGGGGTTATGATATTGCTCTAGTTTTGTATAACAATCTATTAAAGTATAAACCAGGGTCCTCAGAATTAGTAAATGATGCTGCTGAAGAAGTAAATATCAGCGAAGACGGTAAAGTAATTTCTTTTAAACTAAAGGAAGGAATTCAATTTCATAAAGGATATGGAGAAATGACAGCAGAAGATGTTAAATTTTCATTTGAGAGGATAATTGATCCAGATGAAAACTCTGAATATACTGCTGATTGGCAGACATTAGATAGAGTTGAAGTAACCGGTAAGTACACAGGTGAAATAATTTTAAAAGAACCTCTCGCATCTTTACTTGTAACTACAATTCCATTCACACCTGGAAGTATCATAAGTAAAAAGGCTTATGAGGAATTGGGAAACAAGTTTGCAACTAATCCAATTGGATCAGGCCCATATTATATGGAAAGTTGGGTTCCGGAGCAAGTATTTGTGTTAAGTAGATTTGAAGATTATTTTGATGAAAAACCAAATATAGAAAAAATTGAACTATATCCAATAAGTGATACAAATATAAGTGAAATGAACTTTGATAAAGGAGATTTAGATGTAACTGAGATATCACTTGATTCGATTGATCGCTATGAAAATAATTCTGATGTTGATGTTCATATTTTATCTACCTTGAAATATGGTTTTATTGGATTTAATCATGAATATCCACCATTTGATAATATAGAAGTTAGAAAGGCATTAAGATCTGCTATTGATGTTGATATGATAATAGATGGTGCTTATAGTGGTGTTCCTAACAGAGCGAACTCAATGATCGCACCAGGAATATTAGGACATTGGGAAGATGCTCCACAGTATGATGTAGATATTGAAAAAGCTAAAGAACATCTTGCAGAAGCAGGACATTCAGATGGTTTTGAGGTAGAAATGGTTACTACAAGTAATCCATTATATATGAATATTTGTCAGATTGTGAAAGAAAATTTAAGAGAAATTAATGTTGAAGTAAATATAAAAACAATTGAGACTTCTGCTTGGTATGAATATGTAGGAAAAGAATCACACCCTATTATGTACTTTGAAACCTTTAGTCTAACTTTAGATCCCGGATATTGGGTTGAATGGTTTACTACTGAGCAAGTGGGCAAATGGAACTTTTTAAAATGGTCAAATACTGAGTATGATGAATTAGCTGACCAGGCAGCTGTAACCATGGATTTAGATGAAAGAGAAGAAATGTATATTGAGATGCAGAAAATCATGGATGAGGATGCAGCAATAATTTGGCTTACAAATGGCGCAAAGGCTTATGTAAGTAATAAAAGAGTAGATCCAGTATTTTTAGGACATTACAATCAATATAGGTACTGGGAGATTGTTGAATGACATATTAATTAATCCGGGTGGGTATGATATAAATACTTACCCGGGTTTAAATAAAAAGATGACACGAGCTTAACTATTAGGAAGTGAAAAGATGACTAGAAAAAAACTTGATTTATTAGATCTAAAGGGTGGCAAACCTTTTGATCGAGGTAAAAGGTATGGAATAGCTAAAAAAGAATCAATTGATATATTAATTAGATATTTATATAAAATTTATTCTAAAAATAAAGAATCTAAAGATTATATATTAGAACATGTGAGAAAACATATTCCTTATATAAAAGAGTATTCCTTAAATATATTTGAGGAGATAAAGGGTATTGCAGAAGGTTCAGAAAAACTCGTTGAAGAGATTGTTATGATCCATATGCATGAAGAAAAATCTGGTTTTTCTTCACATAACTGCACAACTTTTGCCAGTACTGGAAATGCAACAAGTAAAGGGGAAACCTTTATTGGGCAAACTTGGGATATTTCGAAAAATTTATGTGAAGTCACAGGAGCATTTTTACTTAAAGAAAGTATAGATAAATCATTGGATATATTGGCTTACACATATGCTGGTATGCTGGCAGGAGCTGGCATGAATTCAGCAGGGATATCTCTGGTTTGGAATTCAGTTCCCAGGCTGGATATAAAAATTGGAGTACCCACCTATATTATAATTGCAGAAATATTGAGACAAGAAAAAATAGGAGATGCTCTTGCATCAATTTTTAGAGCTAAGAGGGCGGGTTGTTTTAATTTCTTAATTGCAGATAAGACTGAGATATATAGTATTGAGGCAACTCCTAATGATGTTGGCATATTATATTCTAGCGACTATTTAGTACACACTAATCATTATCTTTCTGATAAATTTAAAGAAAAACAGGATATAGCAAAAGTTGCTAAAGAGTATTCGGCTTCTACTATAATTAGGAATAATAAAATTGATAGTTTGTTGAAAGAAAAATATGGTAGTGTTAATTTAGATAATTGTAAAGAATTTATGTGTGATCATCTTAATTATCCGGAATCAATATGTAGACATCCCGATCCTAAAAAAAGTAAAGATGAAAGAATAATAACATGTTCTTCCTTTATTATGTTACCCTCTAGTCAAGAAATGTGGAGCACAAACGGTCCAGCTTGTGAAAATAAATTTTATAAACATACTGTTTAAAGAGGGAGGGGTTGATGACTAGTTTATGTTAAAATATGTATTAAGAAGACTTCTAGTAACTTTAATAACTGTACTAGGTGCAATTATTATACTGTTTATAATCATACAATTTTTACCCGGAGATCCTGCAACTGTCATACTTGGACCAAGAGCTACTCCGGAAATAATAGAAGAGGTTAGAGCTAAAATGTGGTTAGACCGGCCAGTATATATTCAGTTGTTAAGGTTTCTTTATAATATATTTAGAGGAGACTTAGGAACTGATGTATTAAATTATATGCCGGTCAGTTTTTTGGTTTTTAATGCACTGCCTCATACTATTTTACTGGCAGCATCAAGTATATTTATTGCAAGTTTAATCGGGATACCATTAGGTACTTATGCTGCTGCTTATAAGAATTCTTTGGCAGATAAAATAACAGGTTTAATGTCTATTTCTATGATTGCTATACCCTCCTTTTTGGCTGGTGTATTATTTTTATTATTTTTTTCAGTTTATTTAGATTGGTTTCCAGCAATGGGAGGGGGTACTAAAGGTGATATACTAAGTCAGTTATGGCATCTTATATTACCAGCATCCTCTTTAGCACTAGGTTGGATAGGTTATTTAGCAAGGATTATGAGGGCTTCAGTTTTAGAAGAAATGACTGAAGATTATGTAAGAACAGCCCGCTCAAAGGGATTAAAAGAAAATAGGGTTATATATAAACATGTGTTGAGAGGTGCTTTAATTCCTGTAATAGCTGTAATAGGAGTGGGATTTGGAAATTTATTAGGTGGTGCTGTTATTACAGAAATAATTTTTCACCGTCCTGGATTAGGAACACTTATATATAATGCGATTCAGTCAAGGAACTATCCTATTGTACAGGGTGGACTTATTATAGCAGTATTTTTATACAGTATAATTAATTTATTTGCGGATCTTTCATATAGTTTTATTGATCCAAGAGTAAGGAATGATTAATATGAGCAATAAGAAAAATTATTTAAGTAAAATGATTGATTCTTTTAAGAATTCTAATTTTAAAAAAATTTTTTCTGATCCATTAGGATTATTGGGTTTTTTGCTAATATTATTTTTGATCTTAGTTGCAATTTTTGCTTCATATATTGCACCCTATTCCCCAAGTGATATTGATATTGCAAATAGGCTGGCAAGTCCTTCTAATGCTCATTGGTTTGGGACTGATAATTTAGGTAGAGATGTTTTTAGTAGGTTGGTATATGGATCGAGGATTGCTTTAACAGTACCAATATTAACAATATTTTTTGGGATTGTTTTGGCAATAATTTTAGGACTTATTGCTGGTTATAGTTCCGAAAGAGTTGGGAATATACTTTTAATAGTATTTGATATTATTAAATCATTTCCCGCCTTATTATTTGCGATGACAATAATTGCCCTTACAGGCTCAAATTTATATATATTAATAATAATTATTGGTATAACGCGTTTTCCTGCTTATGCAAGATTAATTAGAGCACAAACTCTACGTATAAAAGGAAAGGAATATGTTATTGCAGCTAAGGCAATAGGAGCCTCAGTATTTAAAATTATGTACAAACATATTTTACCAAATGTAATAGGGCCAATTTTTATACAGGCGGCAATGGATATTCCTGTAGTAATAACATTTGTGGCTGCTTTAAGTTTTTTGGGATTAGGTGTTCCACCACCAACTCCAAGTTGGGGGACAATAATTAAAACGGGATATTCATTTATTAGAATAGCTCCCTGGATGGTTATTTTTGGTGGTATAGTATTGATCTGGGCAACTTTAGGATTCACTTTATTCGGAGAGGCTTTGCGAGACAATTTAGATCCCAGATTAAACAGACAAAGATAAAATGAATTACATTTCATGAATTAAGATTCCTTTTCAAGTTATAATATTTATTGAAAAGGGATTTTTTTCTTTATTAAGAAATTTTACTGATTGGATAATCTGAATTTCTTTAGTGAATAATGAAAAGATTTGTTACATAGCAAATATATTTGACAAATTAATGGTGTATATAAGGGTTAAGAAAAAAATTATTTGGTACCTTTTATTTTCTTCTTACTAATTATAATAATATTAAAAGAAAAGAAGGATATGAGATGAAAAGAATTAACTATAAAAATAAATTAATCTCTTTGTGTGTTGAGATAAAGAGTTTTCTGCAATATTCACTCCAGAGTATAGATTAAGTTCAGATCTTAAATTAACAAAAATCCTTATAGAATATTGATTGGGGAGAAATTAACTGGAGGAGAAAAAAATGAAAAGAGTTTTGGTTTACTTATGTATAGTTGTTTTAATGATAGGGTTTGTTATATTTAAAAACTTTACAGCTAAAGCTCATCGCCCTCTTAATACCAAAGGAGAGGGTACTCGAATTAATCCTATAATTGTTCCTGATCATAAAATTTCTTGGGCAGCCTATAATAATTTGAACAGTTCTGAGGATGTAGACTATTATCAATTTGAAGCAGATAAAGGAGATAAAATATATGCTTCTATACTAATTCCTGTCATTGATGGTTTAGAAGATTTCAATCCTGAATTTGCATTGATCGGTCCTGATTTAGATAGTGATTATGGTGGATTAAAGCAAAATGAAATTGAGGAAAGGTTAGAAATAAGAGAAGGCGAAGGAGTTATAGTGAAAAAATATAGCGGCCAGCGGAGTGGAACTTTTTTCGAACCTTTTACACAAACAACTTATTGGGAGAAACAGGAAGCTACTATTACAGCTTTAAGCCAGGGGAAATACTATCTGGCAGTATTTTCTAATCAGAACATACAGGGGAAGTATGTACTTTCGATTGGTAGAAAAGAAAAATGGGGTGTTTATGATCTTGCGAGAATGCCTAAAATCTGGTGGGATGTCCGTATGTTTACTGAAAATAAAAAATCCACTTATGTAATAACAGGTTTGCTTACGGCTGCTGTAATATTTTTGATTTTTAAAATAGGCAAGTGAAGTAATATCATTTTATATTTCTTGAAATTTTGAATATAAAAGAATATAGTCTTATTGGGAGGTACTATAATTGCAAAAGCGACAAATCGGATTAGTTACTGGACTTATTGTAGCTATACTTATATGGAATTTAAATATAGAAGGGTTATCTCCTGCTGGACAAAAATGTTTAGCTTTAAGCTTGATGACCGTAATATTTTGGGCAACTAAGGTTGCAAATCCTGGTTATGTATCTGGGTTATATCTTGTAGGATTAATAATTTTTGATATAGCAACACCAGCTGATGTGTTCAATTTGTGGACTACTTCTGTTATATATCTTGTAATAGGAGCATATTTAATGGCGAGAGCGGTCGAAACATCAGGATTGGGAGAAAGAATAGCATATAATTTCATATTGAAGTATGTTAATTCATATAAAAGTATTATAATAGCCATCTTTGTTCTGACATTTATCTTAAGTTTATTAATACCTCACCCTTGGCCGAGATCATTTTTAATCATGTCGGTAATATCTGTTATAATCCATAGTGCTAATGTTTCTAAAAGAGATGCAGCAAAGATTGGATTAACAGTTTTCGCCGCTTCTGTACCGGTTTCCATGATTTTTTTAACAGGTGATAGTACTATAAATATTATAGCAGTAGAATTTTCCGGTAAAGATTTAAGTTGGTTAGGATGGTTTTTCCATATGGGAATTCCAGCTTTATTAGCGAGTGTTATAACATGTCTTTTAATTTTAAAACTCTTTAAATCAGAGGATGAATTCTCAATAAATAAGGAAATGATAAGAGATAATCTAAAAGCATTAGGTAATCTGTCATTTAAAGAAAAGAAAACAGTATTTTGGGTATTAATTGCTATAGTTTTATGGATGACTGATTCAATTCATGGGATAGAGTTAGGCTGGGTTACTTTAGCAATAGCTATGTTAATGAGTATGCCGGTAATCGGAGATTTACTTAAGCCTCAAGATTGGGGTAAAGTTCCTATACATATATTATTGTTCTTAACAGCTGCAATCTCAATAGGTGTAATCGGGGGAATAACAGGGATGAATTCCTGGATAGCATCAGTCGTTTTACCTTCAAGTATCCCCACTAACCCATTTTTACTAGCATTGATTATAGCCGTGATTTCAATTGGATTACATATGATATTAGGTAGTGTAATAGCTGTTATGGGGGTGGCTATACCAGCCTTTTTAGCTTTTACATCTACAGCAGATATCAATCCCTTAGTTCCAACTTTTTTAGTTTATTCTTCGATAGCATTACACTATATATTTCCTTTCCATCATTTAAATATGTTGGTGGGATTGGGTGAAGACAATGGCATGTATAAAGAAGGCCATGTTATAAAATTAGGTATTCCCCTTACAGCTGTAGTTATAATAATAGTGTTATTTGAAGTTATATGGTGGCAGTTTACAGGTTTGATGTAGTTTTTATATTAATTTAATAATCTAAATGTAAGTTTATTAATATAAGAGATATTGTTTTAGATATTAGAAAAACAAATATATTATTTTTGGGCATACTCATTTTAGAGTATGCTTTTATTTTTTAGAGCTGATAAGGTTAAGAGCTTCTAAATGTTTGATTGCAAGTTTATTAAAAGCAAACCAATAAAATTCATATTAAACCTTGTAATTTAGTAAGAATTAATAATATTAAAAATATTCAAAAAATAATCTAAAAATAAGCAGGAACTTTGAAATTGATGTTGAAAAAGTAAGTATATACAAATATAAAATACTGTTTCATAATATAAAACAGAGGAGGTAATTATAATTCAGCGTATAGAGAGTTTACAAAGGATAGAAAAAACAGGTATTGTTGCTGTAGTTAGAGCTGAAAATGAAAAACAAGCCATTAAAATAGCTGATGCAGTAAAAGATGGTGGATTAGAAGCAATTGAAATTACAATGACAGTTCCGGGTGCTCTTGATGTTATTAAAGAACTTGCAAGAAATTATACTGATAATGAGATATTAATTGGTGCAGGCTCTGTACTAGATGCAGAAACAGCTCGGGCTTGTATCTTAGCTGGAGCTAAATATATTGTTGGCCCAACACTTGATGAAGGTACAATTAGACTTTGCAATAGATACCAGATACCAGTTATGCCCGGTGCTATGAGTGTAACTGAAGTTAAAAATGCTATGGATGCAGGTGCTGATGTAGTAAAAATATTTCCGGCAACTTTATTTGGACCTAAAATAGTAAAGGCAATTAAAGGTCCTCTGCCACAAGCACCATTATTACCTACTGGTGGTGTAAGCCTTGATAATGTTTCGGAATGGATCAAGGCAGGTAGTTTTGCGGTTGGTGTTGGAAGTTCATTAACTGCTGGTGCAAAACGAGGAGACTATAAAGAGGTAACTAAAACAGCTGCTGAATTTATAAGAATAATAGATGAAACCAGAAATGAAATTAAAAATTCTACGGGGTGATAAAAAGGTATGGCTAAAAAAGTAGTTACTTTTGGTGAGATTATGCTTAGGCTTACTCCACCAGATTTCAAACGTATTATTCAAACTGATAGTTTTAATGTAATTTATGGAGGTGGAGAGGCAAATGTAGCAGTTTCTCTAGCTAACTATGGTTTAAATACTTTTTATGTTACTAAATTACCCCATAATCCAGTTGGGCAAGCTGCTCTTAATAGTTTAAGAAGGTTTGGTGTTAAGACAGACTATATTGCTCGAGGTGGTAATAGACTTGGTATTTACTATTGTGAAAATGGAGCAAGCCAACGGCCTTCTAATGTAATTTATGATCGAGCATATTCAGCTATAGCTGAAGCTACTACTAATGATTTTGATTGGGAAGAGATCTTTAAAGATACTGATTGGTTTCATATTACTGGAATAACTCCAGCATTAGGTGAAAATGTTTCAGAGATATCGATTGATGCTGTGAAAACTGCTCAAAAAATGGGTGTGAAAGTTAGTTGTGACTTAAATTATAGAGCAAAGTTATGGAGTAGAGAACGAGCTGGAAAAGTCATGTCGAAAATAATGAAGTATGTAGATGTCTGTATTGCTAACGAAGAGGATGCTGAAATGGTTTTTGGAATTCAAAGCGGTTCAGATATTGAATCTGGTGATATAAATGTAGATGGATTTAAAAAAGTAGCAGAGCAGTTGATGGAACGTTTCGATTTAGAATTAGTTGGCAGCCATTTAAGGATCAGCCATAGTGCTTCAGTCAATGATTGGTTAGTAGTGCTCTTTGATGGAAAAGAATTTGTTCAATCTAATCGATATAAAATAAATATAGTTGATAGGGTTGGTGGGGGAGACTCCTTTGCAGGTGCACTTATATATTCGCAATTAAATGGAAAAAACATAAAGGAAACAGCAGAATTTGGTGCTGCTGCATCTTGTCTAAAACAAACTATTCCAGGTGACTTCAACCATGTAAGTGTTAAAGAGGTTGAATCTATAGTTGGTGGTAATGCTTCTGGAAGAGTAAAAAGATAAATATTTTATTAATAAGTATATGTTTTTAAAATAGTTACTTAAAATAAAATATAGTTAAAAATATAAAGAAATTGGAGGTGGTTGTTGAAAAATAGTTTTTTTAAAGATGTTAAACTGTTGTATAGTAGCATAAAAATTTTAAGGGGGATTATTAATGAATAAAAAGAATATATTTATAATATTTACAGCGATGATCTTATGTTTTTCATTAGTTTTTGTTGTTTCCGGAGGCACACAAGCTGCCGGACATTTTCCAGAAGATGACCTTACAATCATAATTCCGTGGGGTGAAGGTGGTTTTACTGATGTTATGATTCGTCCACTGGCTGAATGGTTGGAAGATTATTTTGAAGTATCAGTAATAGTAGAAAACATTTCTGGAGGTGGAGGAGTTATTGGATCAAAAGAAATTGAAAAATCTGATCCAGATGGTTATACAATAGGTACAACTTCTATGTCCACTATAACCGCTAAATATATGTCTCCTAGCCCACCAGATATGAGTAATGTAGAAGCAATAGCTCACATATTTAATATTCCTGCAGCATTAGTAGTTCATAAAGACAGTGAATGGGAAACACTTGAAGATTTTGTTAGTTATGCAAAAGAGAATCCTGGTGAAATAATGACATCAAACTCAGGTTTTGGTGCAAGTGTCCATATGAATACTGTTTTATTTGAAAAAGCAGCTGGAATTGAACTTTCTCATGTACCTTATGATAGTACTGGAGAAACAATAACTGCTGTACTTGGAAAACATGTAGATGCATCATTTAGTAATTTACCTGATGTTGTTGAACAGGTTAGGGCAGGCGAGTTAAGATTATTAGCAATTGCAACAGCTCAACCACATGATAATTATCCTGATGTACCAACATTTACTGAAAAAGGTTATGAATATGTAACCGGTAATTACACTGGTATTGTAGCTCCTAAAGGCGTTTCTCAAGAGAAGATAGATATTTTGGCTGAAGCGATGAAAGCAGCTACTCAGGATGAAGGCTTAAGAGAATTTATGCTTTCAAATCAATTTTCACCAGAGTATTATGGTCCTGAAGAATTCAGAGCATTTTTGGATCGTACTGAAGAAGATATAAGGTATATGGTTGAAGAATTAGGTATTGAAATAGTTGACTAAATAAAACATCTTAATAATAGACCCATAATAATATATGAGCGCTGTGGGCTAAAATGCAATCTTGCTCACAGCGCATTTATTTGAATTGGAGGGTAGATATTTTGAAATTACTAAAAAAAGTTATTAAAACAAAAGATTTTATGTTAATTGTATGTCTTTATGCTCTATCCATATATATTTATTATGTTTCCCAAAGCTTTCCAGTAAGACCCTATATTCCTAGAGCTCAAAATCCCGGATTTTATCCATCTTTATTATCATTGGTATTAATTGTTTTGAGTACTATTTATTTAATTCAAATTATAATTAAAGTCAAAAAAGAAGAAACCCAAAAAAAACAAGATGATTCTGAAGCAGTATCTAAAGATAAAGAAAAAACTTTTTGGGGAAAGGCTACATCACAAACAAAACAATATTTGGGAATTGCATTAATAATGCTATTTGTATACACTTTTTTGATGAACTGGTTAGGCTTTGCTTCAAGCACCTTTATTTTCATATTTGTTACTGCTAAAGTTCTGTCATCTAATGAAGAGAAATTATATAAGTTAATAATATTTGCACTATCAGTTACGGCAATTCTATATGTAGTATTTGATATTATTATTAGAATACGTTTTCCAGAGGGTTTATTGATTTAGTAATTTTAAAAATATAAAAGGTGGTGAGTTCTCATTAATTTTTTATCTTTAGATTTATATATGTCAGGGCTACATTTTTTTGCTAATCCCATAATATTTTTATCCATATTTTCGGGTGTGTTTGTGGGTACGGTTTTCGGAGCATTACCTGGTTTAACTGCAACAATGACCATTGCTGTTTTTCTTCCCTTTACTTTTGGAATGGATATGATTATATCTTTTGCATTTTTATTGGGTTTATACGAAGGAGCAGTTTATGGGGGTTCAATTTCTGCAATAATAGTAAATATCCCAGGAACTCCATCTGCAATTGCAACAGGATTAGATGGTTATGTAATGTGTAGGCGAGGAGAAGCAGGTAAGGCTATCGGTATGGCAACAATAGCATCAGGTATAGGTGGAATGATAAGTATATTTATACTAGCTTTATTTGCACCATTAATTGCTAGTTTTGCTTTAGATTTTAGTGCACAGGAATTTGTGGGAATAGCATTATTAGGTTTGAGTATTATTGCGGTGATATCACCAGGTAATTTAATAAAAGGTTTAATTTCCGGTGTGTTAGGTTTAATGATAGGAGTTGTAGGTATTGATACTATTTCAGGATTTCCCAGATTTTTGTTTGGTAGGCCGGAATTAAATGTAGGAGTAAATATTATTCCAGTAATGATTGGGGTATATGGATTAACAGAAATGTTTATTCAAATAATGGAAATAGAAACAACTAAAAGAGTTACTCAAAAAATCAAAAATGTAATACCCAGCTTTAGAGAAGTTATTGAATTATGGCCTACATATATTAGATGTTCTCTTCTTGGTGTTTTTGTAGGAGCAATTCCAGCTGCAGGGGGGTCAATAGCTGCACTTGTAGCTTATGGACAAGAAAAGAGATTTTCTTCTAGAGGAAGTGAAATGGGTTCAGGATGTTTAAGAGGTATTGCAGCTCCAGAATCGGCAAATAATGCGAGTACTGGTGGAGCTTTAATCCCAATGTTAACATTGGGAATACCTGGAGATCCTATGACTGCAGTACTTATGGGTGCATTAATAATCAATGGTTTGCGCCCAGGACCTATGCTATTTCAAGAGCAGATGCCTTTTGTTTCTTCCATATTTATTAGTTTGGCAATTGGTGTTATATTAATGGTTATTATTGGGCTTGTTGGGGCTAAATACTTTGCAAAATTAATTAGCTTAAAAAGAGAATATTTAATTCCGATTATTATGCTGCTTTGTTTGGTTGGTTCATATGGAATGAGAGATTCTACTTTTGACATATTCATTTTAATTGCAGCAGGAGTTATTGGATTTATCTTGCGAAGAATCGGCTTTACACCTGCTCCTCTTGTATTGGGAATGATTTTAGGCCCGATATTTGAAAAGAATTTAAGAAGAGCTATGATATTATCTCGGGGTGATTGGTCAACATTTGTAACTAGACCAATAAGTCTTACATTACTAGTAATCACTGCCTTTGTTTTATTTGGCCCTTATATCACAGAATACTATAAAGCTAATTTTAGTAAAAAGA
>JBNJDV010000024.1:0-19111 GCA_051745185.1 Bacillota bacterium | reverse complement strand
ATTAGTACATTTATTTCGATGAAGAGAAGTTATCCAAAAGAAAAACATTTTACCTGGAAACAAAGATGGGAAGCAACTAAAGATGCAATTTGGGCACTGCTAACCCCATTAATTATTCTAGGAGCTATTCTATCAGGTGTAACTACTATAACTGAAGCAGGTGCTCTTGCAGCTCTTTATGCTTTTATAGTAGGGGTTTTTGTATATAAAAACCTTGCGATAAAAGAAATTTATGATTCGTTAAAAAATAGTGTTATCTTATCAGGAGTTGTCTTCTTTTTAATTGGTTCAGCTAATATCTTAGGCTGGGTAGTAACTTATAGTGGACTAACTAGAACCCTAGGAAATGCGATGTTAAACTTCAGTGAAAGCCATATTATACAGCTATTAATGGTTAATATACTCTTTTTATTAGTGGGAATGTTTTTAGATATTGGCCCTGCTGTAGTTTTATTGGCACCAATTGTAACACCCGTTATGGTTCAATTAGGTTTTGATCCCTTACATTTTGCCATGATTATGATGGTTAATGTAAATATTGGAAATGCAACTCCCCCAATGGGAATGACATTGATGGTCGGTTCGCAAATTGCCCGGGTGCCGTATGAAAAAGCCATAAAAGAAGTCGCTCCTTTTATCGCCGCAGAAATAGGTGCACTTTTATTAATTTCTTATCTTCCAGAATTAACTTTATGGATTCCAAGAATTTTAGGTTTAAGTTGGGGCTAAAATGTAGTAAAATATAAAGTGATGGCATAATTATTGCATATATATTAATATGTGAATAATTTGTAAAGAATAATTTGTTAAAAATTAAAAGGAGTTGATATTAAGTGATTATTGGTGTACCTAAGGAAATCAAAAGTAATGAGAACAGAGTTGCAATTACTGCAGCTGGAGTGGAGGCATTTGTTAATAATGGTCACAAGGTAGTTATTGAAAAAAGTGCAGGTGTAGGTAGTGGTATAAATGATCAAGATTATATCAAAGCAGGAGCTGAAATGTTAGATACTCCTAAAGATGTATTTGATGAAGCTGATATGATCATGAAGGTAAAAGAACCACTAGAAGAAGAGTATGACTATTTTAAAGAAGGTCAGATTCTTTATACATACCTTCACCTGGCGGCAGAAGAAAAGTTAACTAAAGCTTTAATGGAAAAAAAGGTAGTTTCAATAGCATATGAGACTATTCAACTTGAAGATGGTTCTTTACCTCTTTTAACACCGATGAGTGAAGTAGCTGGACGTTTAGCAACCCAGGAAGGTGCAAGATTTTTAGAAAAACCACAGGGAGGAAAAGGTGTTCTATTAGGTGGAATCCCTGGTGTAAGTCCTGCTAAGGTTGTAGTAATCGGTGGCGGTATTGTTGGTATGAATGCTGCCAAGATGGCTGTCGGTCTAGGAGCAGATGTCACTATTTTAGATATCAATCCTAAACAAATGAGATATATTGATGATGTATTTAATGGTAGAGTAAAAACTGTTATGTCTAATAACTATAATATTTTATCAGAAATTATGGATGCTGACTTAGTAATTGGAGCAGTTTTAATTCCAGGTGCAAAAGCCCCTGATTTAGTAACTGAAGATATGATTAAACAGATGCCTGAAGGTTCAGTGATAGTAGATGTTGCAATTGACCAGGGTGGTTGTATTGAAACAACCTATCCAACTACTCATGCTGATCCTGTATTTACTAAACATGGAGTAATTCATTATTCTGTTGCAAACATGCCGGGTGCTGTTGCAAGAACTTCAACTTATGGATTAACTAACTGTACATTACCATATGGTCTTCAGCTGGCAAATAAGGGATATAAGCAGGCTATGTTAGATGATAAGGCATTAGCATTAGGACTTAATGTATATGATGGTAAGATAGTATATAAAGCAGTTGCTGAGGCTTTTGACATGGAATACACACCACTAGAAGAAGTTATGAAAAACTTCTAAAACAATACAACAGGAGGAGATTAATTATGGGAAATATTAAAGTAGTACTTTGGGGTATGGGCTCAATGGGAAGCGGAATGGGCAAATACCTTGTAGATAAAAAAGGTGTTGAAATTGTAGGTGCAATCGCTAACCGCGAATCTAAAGCAGGTAAAGATGTAGGTGAATTTTTCGGTTTAGATAAAGAAGTTGGAGTTAAAATTACTAATGATCCAATGAGTGTAATCACAGAAGATGTTGATGTAGTATTACAGGCAACTTCTTCTTTTGTTAAAGATGTTTACCCACAAATAGAAGAAATAGTAAAAAGAAAAGTAAATGTAATTTCAATTGCTGAAGAAATGGCTTATCCTATGGTTGAAAGTAAAGAGATAAGCGAAAAAATAGATAAACTTGCAAAAGAAAATAATGTTTCTGTTTTAGGTACAGGAATTAATCCTGGTTTTGTATTAGATCTATTAATTATTGCATTAAGTGGAGCATGTGCAAAGGTAGATAAAATCGAAGCTGCTAGAATTAATGACTTATCTCCTTTTGGTCCTACAGTAATGAGAACTCAAGGTGTAGGAACAACAGTTGAAGAGTTTGAAAAGGGTATTAAAGATGGTTCTATCGTAGGCCATATTGGTTTCTTAGAATCAATTAATATGATAGCTGACCGTTTAGGTATTGAGTTAGATAAAGTAGAACAAACCAGAGAACCAATCGTTTCAGAAACACATAGAGAAACAGAACATGTAAAAGTAGAACCTGGTATGGTAGCAGGATGTAGACACATCGCTAGAGGATATAGTGATGGTAAAGAAGTTATTCTTTTAGAACATCCACAGCAGATTCATCCTGGTAAAGAAGGAACTGAAACCGGTGACTATATTAAGATTAAAGGAATACCAGATATTAATATGTCAATCCAACCTGAAATTCCTGGTGGAATCGGTACAATGGCAGTAGCAATTAATATGATTCCTGTAATTGTAGGTGCAAAAGCAGGATTAGTTACAATGAAAGATCTACCAGTTCCTGCTGCAATGGTGGGCGATTTAAGAAAGTTAATGGACTAAAAAATTATAATTGGAGGTATTGATATGGGAGATGTTATTAAAGCCGGTAGTTGGGTACAGATCTATCAAGTAATTCTTCCTGCTGGTAAAAGAGCTCCCCAGGTACCTGAAGATACAAAAAAAGTACCTTTAGAGTTAAAAGCCAAAGGCTTTTTACAAGAGGATGCTAAGCTAGGAGATACTGTTGAAATTAAAACAGTTACTAATAGGATTCTTAAGGGAGAGTTAATAGAAGTTAATCCATCATATGAACATAAATTCGGCAAGATGATCCCCGAATTATTACAAGTTGGCCCTCAGATTAGAAAGATAATAAGGGATAAGGAGGTGTAAGGATTGGCAGCAAATGACTATGGTGAAGTAATGGCAAGAAAAAATGAGATAATGAAAAAAGCTGTTGGAATAGACTATGAAAGGTTTGCCACCGGTAAAATTGGATTTGATTATGAAAGAATGATGTCTGAAGTAGGTTACAAGTTAGATGAGATAATCAAAATTCAAAGTGAAACTGCTGTTGGTAAAACTCCTTTTATAGAATTAAAAAACATTACAAAATTAGCACGTAAACTAGCTCCTGAAGGTAAAGGGGCAAGGATATTTTTAAAAGATGAAGCTGCTAATCCATCTGGCAGTTATAAAGCCAGAAGAGCCTCTGTATCAGTTTACCATGCTCAAAAAGAAGGTTATCCTGGAGTTGTGGCAGCAACAAGCGGTAACTACGGAGCAGCTGTTGCATCACAGGCTGTAATGAGAAACCTAGAAACAATTATAGTTCAGGAAGTCTTTGACAGTAGAGGTGTAGGACAACCTGAAATATTAGAAAAAGGCAGAAAATGTGAAGCCTATGGAGCTGAAGTTCTACAGTTAAGTGTAGGACCTGAACTGTTCTATACTTTCTTAAGGGTATTAGAGGATACCGGATTTTTTAATGCCTCATTATATACTCCATTTGGTATAGCAGGAGTAGAACCATTAGGATATGAAATAGTTGAAGAACTAAAAGAGAGAGAAAACAAAGAACCAGATGCAGTGATTATAACTCATGCCGGTGGTGGAAACTTAACCGGTACTGCAAGAGGCATCTTAAAAGCTGGAGCAAAAGATACTAAAATAATTGCAGCAAGTGTAGACTTAAGCGGACTTCATATGGCAAGTGACCATGACTTTAATAGAAAGTCATTTACAACAGGACATACTGGATTTGGAGTTCCGTTTGCAACCTGGCCGGATAGGGCAGATGTACCCAGAAATGCTGCAAGAGCTTTAAGATATATGGATGAATATGTAACTGTTAAACAGGGTGAGGTATTTTATATAACTGAAGCCTTAGCACAGATTGAAGGTATGGAACGCGGACCTGCTGGAAATACTTCATTAGCTGCAGCTTTTGATATGGCACAAAAAATGGATGAAGACCAGATCATAGTTGTACAGGAAACTGAATATACCGGTGCTGGGAAACATCCGATGGCACAGCTAAACTTTGCTAAAGAAAATGGTATTGATGTAAGAAACGGTAATCCTGATGAAGAAAGGGCAGGTAAGTCAGTTATAATCCCTGAACATCCTTCACAAATAAAAGCAAGAGATGTTGATTTAGATCAGTTAAAACTATCATATTTAAGAAAAGTAATTGAAGATACCAATATAAAAGAAATTAACCAAACTGATCTTAAGTTTTTAGCTGATGAAATAAATAAATCAAAAAAAGCTACAGAAAAAATACTTAAAGAAGAGTTTAACCTAACTGTAGTTGGAGGTTAATATATGAAAGTAGATTTGTTAATAGCTGAAATAGGTAGTACAACTACATTAGTAAATGCATTTGATAATATTAAGAGTGCTAACCCTGACTTTATTGGTCAGGGTTTAGCTCCTACTTCAGTACTTGATGGAGATGTAACGATCGGTGTAAACCAAGCGATTTCAGACCTTGAAAATAAATTAGGAATAGATAAACTAAATTGGGAAGAGTTTATGGCAACAAGTTCTGCTGCAGGTGGACTTAAAATGACCGTTCACGGTCTTGTAAAAGATATGACGGTAAAGGCGGCAGAGGAAGCTGCTTTAGGTGCCGGAGCAGTAATCAAAATGGTTACAGCAGGTAACTTAAGGGAGTTTCAGATCGGTAAGATCAAAGATATTTCACCAAATATTGTTTTATTGGCTGGTGGAGTAGACTATGGAGAAGAAAATGTAATAATTAATAATGCAAAAAAGCTAAGTTCATTAGATATTGATGTACCTTTTATCTATGCCGGGAATAAAGTACTGCAGGAAGAAGTAAAAAGTATTTTTAATAAAAAGGGTAAAGATATTATAATTGCTAAAAATGTCTATCCTGAAATTGATACTTTAAATATTGAAGAAACAAGAAATATTATTCATGATGTGTTTGCAAAACATATAGTAAAAGCCCCGGGAATGTCAAAGATTAAAGAAATGTTATCAATTGATATGATGCCAACACCTGGAGCAGTTATGAAAGCATCTCAACTTCTAAAAGATGGTATTGGAAATTTAGTAACAGTTGATGTTGGAGGAGCTACAACTGATGTTCATTCTGTTACAGAAGATTCTTTAAATGTAAGTGAGATTTTAATGAACCCGGAACCGATGGCAAAAAGGACTGTAGAAGGAGATTTAGGTGTTTATCTAAATGCAGCTCACGTTTATGATATGCTCAGTGATAAAGTTGATTTAGAAAAAATTGATGACCTGCCTCCAATCCCCAGAAATGAAAAAGAAGAAAGATATATTTATGAATTAGCAAAAAAAGCAGCTATTACAGCTATTGAAAGACATGCTGGCAAGTACCGGGACTTATATGGAGCAAGTGGTAGACAGACTGTAGCTGAAGGTAAAGATCTAACTGCTGTTAACTGGATTATAGGTACTGGTGGTGCATTAACCAGATTAAAAAAGGGTAAAGATATACTAAATTATTTGAAAGACTTTAACAAAAAGTTACTTCTACCACCTAAATCTGCAAAACCATTAATAGATAATGATTATATTATGGCTTCAATGGGACTGATGAGCAATAAATATCCGGAGGCTGCCTTGGCTTTACTTAAAAAAAGTTTAAAGTTCAATCAATAGATTATTTTTATTAGGAAGGGAAGTGGTCAGATGCCGATTAAAAGAGATGATGACTTTGAAAAAAGGAGAACTCATCTAAAAAGTTTATCTGATAAAGAGTTAAAAGAAAAGTTTTGGAACTTAACAGAGGAGATAGTTGATCCACTAATTGACCTTGCAAAAACACATACCTCAGCTTCTATAGAAAGATCAGTATTACTGAGAATGGGTTTTAATAGTGTTGATGCAAAATCAATTGTTAACGAAGTAATTAAAGCTGATCTTTTAAGCAAAGGAGCAGGTCATGTTGTATATAAACTTGCTCAAAAAGAAGACAGACCTATTAAAGAAGTTGGCTTAGATATAGGAAATGAAAAATATGATAAAAAACAACTACAAGCATTATTTGATGGGGGTGAAAAGTAATGGAGTTAAAACCAGATGAAAAGATTGATATTAAGGAAATACTTAAAGATATAGAAAATTACCGCCCCCGCCGCAAAGGTTGGACCTGGAGAAACAAAAAAGAGAATCAAAAAATTGGACCGTTTGAATACAAGGAAATGGCTGAAGGTTTAAAAAATAGTGTTCCATTACCTGCAGCCAGTAGTTTTAATAATATTGACCCTCAACCTGGACCGGTAATCACTACTGAAATTGCTTCCGGTCGTTTTGAAGATGATATTAGAAGAATGAGAATGGCAGCCTGGCATGGAGCTGACCATATTATGGTTATTAGAACAGCTGGGCAAAGTCACTTTGATGGACTTATTGAAGGTACACCTGAAGGTGTCGGCGGAATTCCGATTACCAGAAAACAGATTAGAGCTACCCGTAAAGCCCTAGACTATATAGAAGATGAAGTTGGCAGACCGATTAACTTTCACTCCTATGTAAGTGGTGTTGCAGGAGCAGAAATAGCTGTATTATTTGCTGAAGAGGGCGTAAATGGCGCTCATCAAGATCCACAGTATAATATCTTATATAGAAATGTAAATATGTATAGATCTTTTGTTGATGCTGCTGTAGCTAAAAAAATTATGTCCAGTACAGGCATGTTACAGATTGATGGAGCACATAATGCAAATGCTACTGCCCGTCAAGCCTGGAAGGTTATGCCTGAATTATTTGTACAGCATGCAATTAATTCAATGTTTTCTGTAAAATCTGGAATGCCTAAAGATAAGATTTCTCTATCAACTGTACCTCCAGTTGCTGCTCCAGCACCTGATTTAAGAATGAACCTTCCTTATGCGATTGCTTTAAGGGACTTATTTGATGAATATAAGTTTAGAGCACAACAAAATACAAAGTATATGGAATCTTCTGTAAGAGAGGCAACAGTTACTCATACCTTAAACCTATTATTGTCAGAGTTAACTTCTGCTGACTTACAAAGTACAATTACTCCTGATGAAGGTAGAAATGTACCCTGGCATTACTTTAATGTACAGGCAGTTGATACTGCAAAACAAGCCTTTGCAGGAATGGATGGACTTAAAGATTTAATAGAGATCAAAAAAGATGAAGGTTATCTAAAAGAAGCTTCAAGAGAATTAAAAGAACGAGCAGTACTCTTTATGGAAGAAATTCTAGAAACTGGTGGATACTTTAAAGCTGTTTCTGAAGGATTCTTTGTAGATTCTGGTAAATATCCAGAGCGTAATGGTGATGGGATTGTAAGAAAATTAGATGGTGGAGTTGCTGCCAATTCTATAGTGCCTCGTGATGATGACTATATGGCACCGGTTTGTGACCATTTTGGATATAATAACCTTCCGGAAGATATAGATAATCCTTGTGATTTAATTGGTGGTTGTACCTTACACAAACCAGAAAAAATAGACTTTATTGATGAATTAGATCCAGATGATAATGTTGAAAAAAGATTAGAAGAGACAAAAGAGTTTAGAGAAGAAAACAAGTTAAGACCTGAAGTTGAATGGCTTGGAGACGGTTGGGTAAATATCACGATGTTTTTACCTGAAAGTGAAGATATTGCTGAGGTTGCTGCTGTAGAGATTGCCAAAAAAATGAATCTAAAAAATCCAGAAGTTATTCATAAGGAAGTTATGCAGCCTGCAGAAGGAACATTATGTGAAGTTAAAGGTAAAGTTGACTTTTCAATAGATATTGATAAACTAGAGATACCAGAAAAAGAAGAATCACTACCCTTTGATGAACTTAGAGGTTATGTTGATGATAATCCAGTTAATGTAGTTGCTGCTACAGTAGGTAAAGATGAACACTCTGTTGGTATGAGAGAAATTATTGATATAAAACACGGTGGTATAGAAAAATATGGTATAGATGTTACCTATCTCGGTACTTCAGTACCTATTTCAAAAGTAGTAGATGCTGCTATAGAAACAAATGCAGATGCGATATTAATCAGTACTATAATTAGTCATAACGATGTTCACCGCACAAACATGAAAAAACTAAATGACCTTTGTATTGAAAAAGGAATTAGAGATGATGTAATTTTAATTGCCGGTGGTACACAGGTTAATAATGATATGGCAGTTAAAGCTGGTATGGATGCAGGTTTCGGACGAGGAACCCATGGTGATGATGTTGCAACATTTATGGTAAAAACACTAAGAGGGGACTATGATGAAAAAGAATAATAAGCCAACTAGACCGGTTTGGGCTGAAGTTAATTTAGATAATATAAAGTTCAACTTAAAACAGGTAAAAAAGAATATTCCGGATGATACAAAAATCATGGCTGTTGTAAAGGCTGATGCGTATGGGCATGGTGTCTTACCTGTTTCTCATGCCGCCCTTGAAGCAGGGGCAGATCGGTTAGCTGTTGCTTTACCTGAAGAAGGTAAAGAGCTGAGAGAAAATGATTTTAATCTTCCAATTCAAATTTTAGGAGAAGTACTACCTAATCAAATACCTATTTTAATAGAAAATGATTTAATACCTACAGTATCAAAGATTAATACTGTTCAAAGCTTAAATGAATTAGCTGCTAAAAAAGATATAGTAAAAAAGATACATGTAAAAATAGATACTGGAATGGGAAGGATCGGTGTTTTCCCAGATGATGCAGTTGATTTTATAAAAAAAGTTAATTCATATAAAAATATTGATATTGAAGGAATCATGACTCATTTTGCTAAAGCTGATGAAAAAGACAAATCCTATACCTATAAACAATGGGAGAGATTTAAATCTGTAATTGATAAATTAAAAGAAGTAGATATAGAGATACCAATTAAACAGGCAGCCAATAGTGCAACGATAATTGATTTACCAGAGTTTGCATTAAATATGGTAAGACCGGGTATTATGATGTATGGGTTACGACCTTCCCACGAGGTCGATGAGTCTTTTAAATTAAAACCGGTATTAAGCTGGAAGGCAAAAATAGTATATTTAAAAGAAGTGCCTCCAGGAACTGGTATTAGTTATGGAGCAACCTATATTACAAAAAGAAAAGCAAAGATTGCAACAATACCTATGGGTTATGCTGATGGATTTTCAAGACTTCTATCTAATAAAGGTGAAGTTTTAATTAAGGGCATGCGAGCCCCTATTAGAGGTAGAGTATGTATGGATCAGTTTATGGTTGATGTAACTGATATTGATAATGTTAATATAGGAGATGAAGTTGTTTTAATTGGAAAACAAGGTAATGATGAGTTAACGGCAACGGAAATGGCTGATCTAATAGGTACAATAAACTATGAAATAACTTGTGATATAACAAAAAGAGTTCCGAGAGTGTATAAATAAAAGCAATTCCCCCACTTAATTTTTCGTGGGGGATATTTTGTTATTGCATTTTTTAATTAATACTATATAATTATCTTAATAATTATACTAAAAGGGGCATCATTAATGACAAAGTTATCTAGAATAGATAAGATGGTACAAAACTTAATCAATATGACAAAGATGATTTTTGATGCTGAATTAATTGTAATCGATGAAGACAAAAATGTTGTAGCTTCAACCGTTGAGTCAGAAAATTTTAATGACAATACTTTAAATGAATTATCGAAGTATGAAATTGCGATTGATAAAAGGCAGCTTGGATTTATCTACTTAGATGATGAAAATATAGATGAGAGCAATAATAAAAAGATTGAAGGTTATCTTAAACGATTAATTGATATAATTACTGAAAAATATATTGAAAAGATGATGGAGTTAGAAACTGAAAAGCTGTTTTTTCAATTGAACTCTGTATTAGATTCTATTAAACCCGGCATTATGGTAGCTGACCTGCAGGGGTTAATAACCTTTGTCAACCAGGAGTTTGAAAATATTACCGGAGTAAAAAAGAGTGCCATTATCGGACAACATCTAAATTCAATATTTAATGACAGCTCTATTTTAAAAGTTTTACAGCTTAATGAAGAAATTTGGAACAAAGAGGTCATATTTAATAATGAATCGATTTCAAAAAGAGTAGTTGTAAGTGCTAACCCTATCAAAAAAAACAATAAAAATAGGGGGATTGTAATTACAATAAGGGGTATTAAAGATATACAAAAAATAATTGATGATCTGTATGTTGATATTAAAAAACCAAGTTTTGATAATATAATTGGGGAAAGCAAAATTTTAAAAAATGCTAAAGATAGAGCACAAAAGGTAGTTTACAGCAGTTCTTCGGTCTTAATTAGAGGGGAAAGCGGTACAGGTAAAGAACTATTTGCAAGAGCAATCCATGAAGAAAGTAAAAGAAGTAAAGAAAATTTTGTATCTATCAACTGTGCTGCAATTCCTGCAGAACTATTGGAAAGTGAACTTTTTGGTTATGAAGCCGGTTCCTTTACAGGTGCTAAAAAAGATGGCAAACCAGGTAAATTTGAGATAGCTGATAAAGGTACGATTTTTCTGGATGAAATAGGTGATATGCCCCTTCAACTTCAGGCAAAGATTTTAAAGTTTATTCAAGATAGGCAGTTTTACAGAATCGGGGGAGTTAAAAAGATAGATGTAGATGTTAGAATTATATCTGCAACAAATCGTAATTTAGAAAAACTGATAAAAGATAAAAAGTTTAGGGAAGATTTATACTATCGCCTAAATGTAATACCTCTATATATACCTCCACTTAGAAAAAGAGGCAAAGATATCTTATTATTAGTAGAGCACTTTATAAATAAATTTAATCATAAATTAAATAAAGATATTGATGGAATAACAGGCCGGGTTAAAGATAAACTGCTTAATTATGACTGGCCGGGCAATGTAAGAGAATTAGAAAATGTTATAGAATATGCAATTAATATGGAAACAACTAACTTACTTAGAATAGACAATTTACCCAATAGATTATTCAGTAGTGAGATAAAAGATGTTAGTAATAGTGATCTAGAAAGTGAAATCAATAAGGTAGAAAGAGATCTAATTATTAAAGCATTAAATAAATATGGTAGAAGTACAAAAGGTAAACTTGAAGCTGCAGAGAGTTTAGGTATAGGAAAAACAACATTATATAAAAAAATTAATAAGTATAACATAGAATAATAATTCCAGATAAGTGGAAATAATTCCACTTTAACGGAATTATTTTTTTGTTTTTAAGGTTAATTTTTAAATGATTATTTGTAATTGCTATAAATATAGGATTAATATAAATAATTTTTATTTTCTGATTATTGGCATAAAAAATGCATTTTATAAATAGGTAAAAGGGGAATAGGAGGTGTAATTTTTTACTTTAGTCCAAACAAAAAATATGGAGGTAAGAGTAGATGAGTAAAAAAATTATAGCAATTACTTTTTTGATGGTTTTTATCTTAATCTCAACAATAAGTGTTAGTGCAGCTCCTTTAATTATTAAATTGGCACATGAAGAACCAGGTAATGCAGAAGTATCTAGTATACATACTGCAGCACTAGTTTTTAAAAATATTGTAGAAACACAGTCTAATGGTGAAATGGAAGTAAAAATATATCCAGCAAGTTCCATGGGTGAGCAAAGAGAAAGAATGGAACTAACTAAGGCAAATGTGCTACAAGTAAATATTGCTTCAATTGGAGGATTAGCTCAGTTTTATCCAGCAATAAGTGCAATTGACTTACCTTTTGCTATTCCAAACCATGCAGTAGCAAATGAAGTTTTTAACGGTGAATTTGGTGATAGGTTAAGAGAAAATATATTAGAAGAAACCGGATATAGATTCTTAACAACAAGTGGTGGTAGTTTTTATGTACTAAGTAATAATGTTAGACCAATAAAGACACCTGAAGATATGGAAGGAATAAAATTTAGGACTATGTCTGTACCTAGTCATATTGCAATGATGAGATCATTAGGTGCAGCTGCTACACCAGTTGCCTGGTCAGAACTATATACATCACTTCAAACTGGTGTTGTTGAAGGGCAGCACAACCCAATTCCTATAATGGCTATTGGCGGCCTGCAAGAGGTTCAAGACTATGCTACATTAACTAATCATCTATATGGAGCAGATTGGTGGTTAACTAGTCAAGACTTTTATGAATCTTTAACTGATGAGCAGAGAAAAATATTTACTAATGCATATACTAATGCAGCAGTAGCAGGACAAGGTAAAAAATTAATGCTTTCAGCAGCAGAATATGGAGTAGGATTTTTAGAAGATGCTGATATAGAGGTATATTCACCAACAAGTGAAGAGCTAAAAGAGTTTAAAGATATGGCTGTTCCAGCTGTCTTAGAAGCAATAGAAGAAGATCTAGGGGAAGAAGGAGTAGAGTTGGCTAATGATTTATTAGAAGCAGTTGAAAAAGCAGAGGCTAAACTATACTAATATTTTAATGGATTTATATACTGGGGATAGTTTTTCTATCCCCAGCTTAAAAAATATGGGGTGATAAGTTTGAGCATTAATAAATGGGCTCGTAAAATCAGCAATATTGTTGAAAAGATAACAGCTGTTCCTCTAATAGTAATTGGGGGAGTTATGGTATTAGTAGTTTTAGTAGGTACACTCTGGAGATATATATTTAACGACCCATTACTTTGGACCGAAGAAGCAGCAAGATATTTAATGATCTGGATGGCTTTAGTAGGTGCAAGCATAACATTAAAAAGAAGAGAACATGTAGGTATTGAAATTGTGGTAAATAAATTCAAACCTAAAATCAGAAAAATTATTAGAGTTATTATAAATATCTTTATTTTATACTTTTTATACATATTAATAATACATGGATATAAGATGGCTGCAGGGGCGCGCAATCAACTTTCACCTGCTTTAAGAATTTCAATGTACTGGCCGTTATTATCTGTACCAGCCATGGGGTTATTAACTTCAATACAGTTAATTTTACAGATGATTATAGATATTACAGAATTAGGTGATCATACATGATTAGTTTTATGGTAATTGTATTTTTCCTTTTATTACTAGCAGGGACACCGATTGCATTTGCTTTAGGTATAACTGCGGTATTTACATTTATAAAAATGGATGCACCAGTATTAATGATGTTAGTACCTCAAAGATTTTATTCTGGGATAAATATGTTTGCATTAATGGCAATGCCCTTTTTTATGCTAGCCGGCGATATTATGAACCGCATACAGATCACACATCGCTTAGTAAAGTTAGCTAATGTTTTAGTAGGACATATCAGAGGTGGGCTAGCACATGTTAATATCTTAGTTAGTATTTTCTTTGCGGGCCTAACCGGGGCAGCAGTTTCTGATACAGCAGCATTAGGAACTATGTTAATACCAGCAATGGTTGAAGATGGTTATGACAAAGACTTTTCTGCTGCGATTACAGCAGCATCATCAATTATTGGTCCGATAATTCCCCCCAGTATTATCATGGTTATTTATGGGTCATTAATGAATGTTTCCATTGCTGGTCTATTTGCTGCTGGTATTGTTCCAGGAGTATTAGTTGGGATAGCACTTATGTTATCAGCAGGTTATATATCTAAAAAAAGAAACTATCCTATTGGAGACAAAAAGCCTACATTTAAAGAGGTTGCTGTAAGTTTCAAAGAAGCAATAATTCCACTTTTGATGCCTGTAATAATATTAGGAGGTATCTTATCAGGAATATTCACACCAACTGAAGCAGCTGCAATTGCAGTACTATATGCATTGTTTGTTGGATTTTTTGTTTTCAAAAATTTAAAACTAAAAGATATTCCAGAACTACTTTATGAAATGGTAAGAAACAGCGGTTCAGTATTCATTATATTATCAGCTGCATCAATATTGGGTTGGATCTTGGCTAATGAACAGATTCCTGAGTTAATTGGATCTATGATTTTAAGTGTTAGTCAAAATAAGATAATAGTTTTACTAATAATTAACGTTATTTTAATTATATTAGGTATGTTTATGGACATGACAGCTGCCTTAATAATTTTAGGACCTATTTTACATCCTTTAGCAGTTAGTGTTGGAGTTCACCCCCTACATTTTGGTATAATAATGGTAGTGAACCTAAATATTGCTTTGATGACTCCACCTTTAGGGGCATGTCTTTTTGTTGCCTGTGGGATATCAAAGTTAAAGTTAGAAGAAATTTCTAAAGAGATATGGCCTTTTATATTGATAGAAGTTTCTGTGTTATTGCTTATTACTTATGTACCTGAAATATCAATGTTTATACCAAAATTACTAGGATTTTATTAATACCGTAACTATAAGGAGGAAGTAGAAATGTCCAAAGAAGAGTTATTAGAAAATATTTTAAAGAATTATAATGAAGATGAAGCAGTAAACTTATTAGCAGATTTAATTAAAATTCCAAGTCACAAATACAGCCAGTACCAGGAAAGCAAAGTTGCTGAGTATATTAGAGATTACTTTATCAATGAAAATATAGAAGATGTAAAAATAGAATATATTGAAGAAAATCGACCGAATTTAATTGCTAAAATAAGTGGGAACGGCAAAAAAGAAAGCTTAATGTTTAATGGACATTTAGATACTGTACCTCCTTATAATATGGTAATACCTGCTTTTGAACCTGTTATTACTGAAAAGAAGATTTCAGGCAGAGGAGCAGTAGACATGAAAGGTTCAATTGCAGCAATGCTTACTGCTATGGCTTTAATAAAAAGATCTGACATTAAGCTAAAGGGAGATTTGTTTTTTACTGGAGTTATTGACCAGGAACAAAGATCAATTGGGTCGGTAGATTTAGTTGATAAAAAAATTGATGTAGATTATGCTGTTGTAGGTGAACCTACTAATTTAAAAATTTGTAATGCTCACAAGGGTATGGAGTGGATAAAAATAATAATTAAAGGTAAGTCTGCTCATGGTAGTACACCTGAAAAGGGAATGAATCCAATTTATCATGCCTCCAGGATTGCAAGTGAGATTGAACTATTAAATAAAGAATTAGAAATGAGAGAAAATGACATAATGGGTAATCCAACAGTAAATGTTGGTGTTATTTCAGGAGGAAATGATCCTAATATAGTACCAAGTGTTTGTTATATCGAAGTGGATAGAAGGTATACAACTGAAGAAAAACGTGAAGATATCTATGAGGAAATAAAAAGGATAATAACACGTTTAAATGCTGCATATCCAGCATATCAAACAGAAATCATTAGTATGGATGATAGGATCTGCCCTTTAAAGAATATTCCTTTGAAAACTAAAGAAGACAATAAATTAATTAAAGCATTAAAAAAAGGTGTTAAAGATTCTGGGCTAACAGATACGGAAGTAACTTCATTTAGGGGTTGGAGTGATGCAGCACTTTTTGTAAACGAGCTTAATATACCCTCTGTGGTTTTTGGACCGGGGTTACCAGAACAATGTCATGCTGCAGATGAAAGTTTAGATATAATAGAGTTAAAAAAAGCAGTCAAAGTTTATCTATCTTTAATACTTGAACTGTGCTACTAAACGCAAATGAAAGAAGGGCTTAAATTGTATGACTTGATTATAAAAGACGCAAATATTATAGATGGTAGTGGAGAAAGCTCTTATGAATCAGATATCGCTATAATAGGTGAAAAGATAGTTAAAATAGATAAGAATATAAATAGTAAGGCAAAAAAGGTTATTAATGCAGAAAATAAAAATGTTGTTCCCGGCTTTATTGATATGCACTGTCATGATGAAGTAGAAATCTTAAAAACCAATACAGTAGCACCTAAAATAAAACAAGGAGTAACAACTGTAGTTAATGGAAACTGTGGAATAGGATTTATACCAGTAAACCAAAATATAATAAGTGATCTGTATGATTTTGCATCAAAATTATTTAATCTTGAAGATATAAAAATTACTTGGAATGATTATGAAAGCTTTAAAAAACAGTTTGTAGAAAATAATTTAGGAATTAATATTGTAAATTTAATACCACACGGAGCTTTAAGAATATCTGTTATGGGATTTAAAGAAAAAAAGGCAGATGATAATGAAAAAAGACAGATGGGGCAAATATTAGAAAAATACTTAAAAAAAGGTGCTTATGGTATGTCTACAGGATTGTTATACCCCCCATGTTCTTATGCCAATCTAGAAGAGTTGACATATTTATGTAGTATTTTAGCTAAACATGATAAGATATTTACCATCCATCTGCGCAATGAATCCGATGAAATAATAAAGTCAATAAAAGACGTTATAGAAATTGCTAAAAAAACAGGTGTTTCTGTCGAAGTTTCACACCTTAACATATCTGGAAAAAATAATTGGGGAAAATCTAAAGAGGTCCTTTCATTAATTGAAAAAGCAAGAGAACAGGGATATAATATTAACTGTGATCAGTATCCCTATAAAGCCGGGAGCACTTTTATTAGTGCCCTATTACCACAATGGAGTTTAGATGGCGGTACAACGAGTTTAATAAAAAAATTGAAAAGTAATAAAGATAATATAAAGCAAAGAATAAAAAGTGATATTGAAAATGGTATAGAAAACTGGGATAATATAATTAAATCTTCTGGCTGGGACAATATTGTAATTAATTCTGTAAAAAGTGAAGAGAAAAAAGATATTGTTGGAAAGAGTTTATTAGAAATTGCAAATCTGTGGGAAATAGATAAATATGAATTATTATATAAATTAATAGTTGAAGAAAAAGGAGAAGTTACTGTATTAATTTTCAGTGTAGATGAAGAGGATTTATACAGGATATTTAAAAAAGAGTATATTATGGTCGGAACTGATGGTATAAAACTAGATGGGAAGCCACATCCTAGACTTTTTGGAACATATTTTAAAATATTAGATAAGTTTGTTAAAGAAAATAAGCTGTTGAGTTTGGAAAAAACTATAAGAAAGATGACTTCCCTTCCAGCTGAGAAGTTAAAGCTAAAAGACAGGGGATTAATTAAAGAAAACTACTTTGCTGATTTAGTAATATTTGATTTTGAGAAAATAAAAGATTCAGCTACATATGAAGAACCTGAATTAACAGGTGAAGGAATAAAATATGTAATACTTAACGGCAGTATTGTTGTTAAAGATAAAAATGTTATAAGTAAAACTAATGGAAAGTTCTTATAAAACAAGGAAAGAGGCGGATATTCCGCCTCTTTTAAAACATATATTTAGTTATTATTTTTGTTTTTATTGTTTTCAAAGAAATCTCTAAAGTCCCTATTCCCTGAAACCTCTTTTTTAGTTTTATTAAAAAAGTCTCTAAAGTCTCTACTTCCATGATCAAACATTTATAAATCACTCCTTTTATAGATTTTTATGCTTTTTTATGGTACATTCACAATAATAAGGGAATATACCTGAGTAAAATAGTAAGTATTTAACAAATTTTAAAATTTCGGAGGTAATATATATGGATAATTATCTAAAAAAATCTCAAAAAATACATATTAGAGAAACTAAATTAGATGATTTAGATTTTGTAATTGATACAGAAGGTGCAAAAGAAAATAAGGAGAACGTGTTTCAATGGACAAAAAATGAACATATTGAAATAATAGAAAACACGGATACATTACATTTAATAATCGAAGATAGAAGTAATATAAGGATTGGTTATGCTATTGTTGCTGGTTTAAAGAGCAATAATAAAAGTATTGAGCTTAGAAGAGTTGTAATTAATGAAAAAAACAAAGGTTATGGAAGCGAGTTTTTACGACTTATAAAAGAGTATACTTTTAAAGATCTAGGATATCATAAACTATGGCTTGATTTTTTTGACACTAATAAAAGAGTCGAAAGTTTATATAAAAGACATGGATTTAAAAGAGATGGTATTCTTAGGGATAAATACTTTTATAACAATAGATATATAACAATGGTAGTCATGTCTATTCTTGAAGAAGAGTATTTTTCAAACGAGCAGTAATTTTTTGCTAATATTTATTGCAATTAATATTAATATATAATATAATTATAAAAAATATAATACTGATAAATAGTTGATTGGGAATAGTAAATTATATTTCTTTATAGAAAGTTAATGGCTGCTGGAAATTAACAAGAAGTATAGTTGAATCCACCCATGATAGGTAGGGGGAAATAATAGTAACTCTACCCGGCGAAGACCGTTAACTTATTAAGTGGACCATATTGGTTAAAAAGGGTGGCACCACGGGTTATATACTCTCGTCCCTAGTTGTAGGGAATGAGGGTTTTTTTATTTTATATATAGATTTTGACTCAAAAATTAAAGGAGGGCTATCATGTTAGACCGTAAATTTATCCGTGAGAATATTGATAAGGTTGAAGAGGCTTTAAAAAACAGACAGATGGAAAGTCCGTTAGACAGGTTTCAAGAGTTAGAAGAAAAAAGAAGAGATATTTCATATGAAAATGAACGACTAAGACATAAAAGGAATATTAACTCTGATAAAATAGGAGAACTCAAACGAGAAGGTAAAGATGCCAGCCATATTATTGAAGAAATGAGAGAAGTATCTGATCAGATTAAAAAATATGATGAAGAGCTAGATGAAATTGAGACTGAATTAGATGATATACTATTAAGAATCCCTAATATTCCAAATAATACAGTTCCAGTAGGAGTAGATGAAGAAGATAATAGAGAAGTAAGAAAATGGGGTGAACCAAGGGAATTTGACTTTGAATATAAGGCACACTGGGAACTT
>JBNJDV010000023.1:0-20071 GCA_051745185.1 Bacillota bacterium | reverse complement strand
TAATTTTATTTAAAGAGGAACTAAGGAGGTAGTGTAGTATGGATTTTAATATCGTGATTGGCGGTGAAGCCGGACAGGGATTAACAACCGTAGATAATATCATGGGAAAGATACTTTTCAGAGAAGGATTTAATATTTTTTCTTCTAAAGATTTTATGTCCAGAATAAGAGGTGGACATAACTTCATGCAGCTTAGAATCAGTGATGAAAAACTATACGGCCCCACAGATGAAATCGACTTACTTGTTGCTCTAAACAGTGAAACTGCAGATATACACAAAGATAAACTAAAAGAAGATGGTATTGTTTTAATTGAAGGAGAAAGCAATGTATTAGATAAAAGAACCTTACTCATACCAGCATCTGTAATAGCGGAGGACATAAATCCAAGAGGAGTAAATACTGTGTTTGTGGGAGCTATTGCTAAAATAATGGGATTAGACCCAGATGTTGCTAAAGATGTTCTAAAAGATTACTTTGATGATGATATTTTAGATGATAATATTAAACTGTTTGAAAGAGGATATAAGGCTGTTGAATGTGTTTATGATAATTTAAAAAATAATATTAAACCAAAAGAGGATGAACTATTTATAGATGGAAATTCTGCTTTAGGTTTTGGTGCGTTGACTGGAGGTTTGAGATTTTATTCTGCTTATCCAATGTCACCTTCAACTGGAATATTGAAGTTTCTTGCTGGGAAGCAGAAAGATTATGATCTTGTAGTTGAACAGGCTGAAGATGAACTAGCAGCAATCAACATGGCTTTAGGTGGCTCATATAGTGGAGCAAGATCTATGACAGGGACTTCTGGTGGTGGACTTGCCTTAATGAATGAAGCAATTGGCCTAGCAGGCTTAACTGAAACACCAGTTGTTATAGCTGATGTCCAAAGACCTGGGCCTGCAACCGGGTTACCTACAAGAACAGGACAGGGCGACTTACTTTTCGCTATTAATTCGGCTCAAGATGAATTTCCTTTGATGGTTATTGCACCTAGAGACCAAGAAGATCTATTTTATACAGGTTTTAGGGCTTTAAATTTAGCAGATAAATATCAGATTCCGATTATAATTTTAAGTGATCAGTTTAATGCTGATTCCAGTAAAAATGTAAAAGAATTTGATTTTGACAGTTTAGAGATCAATAGAAACTTGATATCTGAAGATGATCCTGATGCCAAGGATTATAAGAGATATAAATTTACTGAAGACGGGATATCAAAAAGGGCTTATCCCGGTCAACTAAAGGGAGAACTTGTATTGGTAGATAGTGATGAACATGATGAATATGGACATATTGTCGAAGATTCTGAGACTAGAATAAAAATGGTAGATAAAAGAGCTAAAAAAATAGACAAATTAATAGATGAAGACCTAACAGAACCTGAATACTTCGGAGATAAAGATATAGATTACTTGATGTTAACTTGGGGTTCTTCATATGGACCGGCTAGAGAGGCTTTTCAACTCTTAAAAGATGATGATGTAAAGGTAGGCCTTTTAAGCTTTAGTGATGTCTGGCCTCTTCCCAAAGAAAAACTAAAAGAAGTTGCATCAGATGATGTAAAATTAGTCACAGTTGAAGAAAATTCAAGTGGACAGTTCAAATCACTTATAAGAGCTGAAACCCTGCTTAATGTTGAAAAAAGCATATTAAAGTATGATGGAAGACCATTTACTGGCCGAGAAATTTATAATAGATTTTTAGATGAGGTGATTGATAATGGTTAACAATAATGACTTTAATATTACTGAAGAAACTGCCTGGTGTCCGGGTTGTGGAAATTTTCCACTTAGAAAAGCATTATCGGCAGCCTTAAAAGAACTTGATCTAGATGCTGACCAGGTTGCAATGTTTACTGGAATAGGTCAGGCAGCAAAGATGCCTCATTATATCAAGTTAAACGGATTTAACGGACTACATGGAAGGTCCTTTCCACCTGCTGTTGGAACTCGGGTTGGAAATCACAAGTTAAAAGTAATTGTTGAATCGGGTGATGGGTGTACTTATGGAGAAGGTGGAAACCATATTCTTCATAACATCAGAAGAAATCCTGATGTAACTCATCTTGTCCACAACAATCAAATCTATGGACTTACAAAAGGTCAGGCTTCTCCGACCTCAGAAGAATATATGGAGACTGGTATACAGATTAAAGGTACAACATCTGCACCTTTTAAACCCGCACAGTTTGCGGTTGGAATGGGAGCTAGTTTTGTTGCTAGAAGTTTTGTGGGAGACCAAGATCATTTAAAAGAGATGATTAAACAGGCAATGGATCATAGAGGATATGCTTTAATTGATATCCTACAACCCTGTGTTTCATTTAACAAGATAAACACTTACAAATGGTATTCAGAACGGGTCTATAAGTTAGATAATAATTATGATCCTGAGAATATAGAAGAAGCCTTTAAAAAAGCTAGAGAATGGGGAGATAATATTCCAATCGGTGTTATATACAAAAATGAGAAAAAGACCTTTAGAGACAGATTAGTTCTAAAAGATGATCAACCACTTGTTGAAAAAGACTTTAATCCTCAAGATGCTAAAAAGGTTATGAATGAGTTCAAGTAAGATTAATAAGGAGGGGGATAATCCCCCTCCTAAAATAAAGGTGATTTATATGGAAGCAAAAAAGAGAAGAGATAGTTTAATAAAAAAATTAAAAGATGAGATAAATCCTATAACTGGTTCAAACCTGGCAAATGAATTTGGTGTAACCAGACAGGTAATCGTTCAAGATATTGCTCTACTTCGAGCTGAAGGTTATGACATTTTGGCAACTTCCCAGGGTTATATTTTAAAAAATAATATGGGCTTAAAAACATATTCTAGAACAATTGCATGTAAGCATGGTAAAGAAAATGTTAAAGAAGAACTAATGATAATTGTTAAACACGGAGCTAAAGTTAAAGATGTTAAAGTTGAACACCCTATATATGGAGAAATCTCAGGACTTTTAATGTTAAAGAGTTCTAAAGAAGTTGAAGATTTTTTAAATAATACAGATAAGTTTGAAGCTTCATTATTATCTTCCTTGACAGATGGTATACATCTGCATACAATAGAAGCAATTAATGAAGATGTTTTAGATGAGATTATAAAAGAGCTGGAAAAAAAGGGGTATTTATTAAAGGAGGAGTAATTTTTTTACATATAGGTGTATATACACCTGTCTAAACACTAAATTTAAGGAGTGTTAGTATGGATAAAAATGAATTAAACAAAAAAAGAATTTTATGGGTTGTATGGTTGTTGGCACTAATTCTATCAGCATATTTTGTGCCATATGTATTATTAAGGAATGTTAATCAAATTGAGGCTTCATTTCTTTATTGGACAATCTTTGCTGTTCTTGCTATTATATCTACTATTAAAATTACAACATATTGGAGTGATAAATAATGAATCCGTCTTATGTATATATTGCTGTAGCGATTTATGTGTTAATAGGCTTCTATATTGCATATAAGTCAAGACAGGGCATGAAACAAGGAGTAATTGAATATTTTTTAGATAATAGATCTACCGGTGGAGTTGTATCAGCCTTATCATATAGTGCTACTACTTATAGTGCTTTTATGATGATTGGGTTAGCAGGCTTTACTTATTCTGGTGGTGTTGGAGCATTAGGTTTTGAGCTTGTTTATCTTGCCGGTTTGTCATTAGTAGCATTTTTTGGACCTAGATTTTGGCTTGTAGGTAAAAAGTATGGATATGTTACCCCTTATGAAATGTTAGGCGATAGATTTCAAAACAAGTGGGTTGCTATTATTTCAGCAGGTACAGCATGTATATTTTTAATCCCCTATCTATCTGTTCAACTTATGGGTATTGGTTATCTCTTAAATGGTTTATCTGGTGGACAGATACCTTTTATGGTAGGGGTGCTAACTGCTGCTCTATTAGCTATTTCCTGGGCAATAATTGCCGGTATGAGATCTGTGACCTGGACAGATTCCTTACAGTCATTGATAATGATTGTAGTAAGTGTTTTGATATTACTTTATGTAGTATACAATCATCTTGGTGGATTTATATCATTTTTTATTGAGTTAGAAACAAATCACAGTAACTTCTTATCGGTACCGGGGCCTGGATTTTTTAATTTCCAAGCCTTTTTAGGCCTTACTTTACCCTGGTTTTTCTTTTCAATATCAAATCCACAGGTAAGCCAGAGACTCTTTATACCTAATTCTCTAAAGGCAATGAAGACAATGATTAAAGGTTTTTTAATATTTGGTCTAATATATACATTAGTGTCAGTACTTTGGGGATTTTCAGCCAAGGTATTACTGCCTGGACTCACTCAGGCAGACCTTGCAACACCTTCATTATTAGGTTCTCAATATGTTCCAACTGTATTAGGGCTTATTGCTATGATTGGTATTACAGCAGCAGCTATTTCTACTGTTGACTCAATAATGTTGACCCTTTCTTCTTTAATAGTAAGGGATTTAATGCAGTCTAGAGATGAGTATTCAGATAATAAGCAGCTTAGAATTGGGAAAATTGTTATCTTTATTATCGCTGTAATAGGAATTGTTTTTGCTTCACAACAGCTTGATCTAATTGCTACTCTATCAGTTGCTTCATCTGTAGGATTAATGGTTGTGGTTCCAACAATATTTTCTGCTTTCTTCTGGAAAAAAGGTACTGCTTATGGATCATTGACAAGTATTGTTTTAGGTTCTATTACCGCATTATATTTACAGTTTACAAATTTAAAACCACTTGGTCTTTGGCCGGGAGTTTGGACTTTAATTGTAAGTGTATTGACATTTATTATAGTAAGCTATATTACTAAGCCTCCAATGGAAAAAGCAGAGGAATTCTTAGGTTATCTCGACCAGGAGCTGTCAGACAAAAATGTACTCTAAAAAAAGGTAATGTAACTATAATGTTTAATTATTATATAAAGCCTCAAAGGAGATGAGTGCAGATGGATAATAAGGGTTTAGGGAATAATCTATCAAACAAAAAAGACATTATAGTAAATGATGTAATGGACTGTATTTTTAATGAAAAGTATGATAAAAAGGTAGATGATAATTATAAGTTTAACAGCAAGCGTGATCTAGATTTTATTATAGATTACCTGTCAGAAACAGTATATTTTGATAATCCTGGAATATTTAATGAGTTTTCAATATGGTTAAACAGTCTTTTAAAAAATTTAGGATTAGAAGAAAATGTAACAAAAATTACTTATCAATGTATAAAAGAAAGGCTAAACAATTACTATAAAAACAATGAATATGAATATTTAGTAAATATTATTGAGGATTCACTAGAATTTGCTTTAAATACTGATGTTTATGAGAACACATATATCAGCAATAATAATCCTCACAAAGACTATGCTAATAAGTATCTTGAACTACTATTAGATAGTAACAAAGTTGAAGCAAGTAAGTTAATAATAGAAAAAGCTTTGCCTAATATGGAGGTTAATGAGATCTATCTTGATATATTTCAACCTGTGCAGAAAGAAGTGGGCAGGCTATGGCATATCAATAAAGTATCAGTTGCTCAGGAACATTATATAAGTAGTGTGACTCAATTGATAATGTCTCAGCTTTACTCACATTTTTTAACTGTGGGAGGTAAAAAGGGTGCTATAGTAACAACAGCAGTTGGTAATGAACTACATGAAATAGGAATTAGAATGGTAGCAGACCTATTAGAAATTGACGGATATGATACAATACATTTAGGGGCTAATACACCACAGAGTGCTGTAATAGATGCTTTAAAGTTAAATAAAGCAAAATTACTAGGGATATCAGTTACATTACCTATCCATTTAAAAAAATTAGATAAATTGGTAGAAGCAATTAGAAAAGATAAAGAATTAAAAAATTTAAAAATAGTAGTGGGAGGATATGCTTTCAATCACAACACTGATATTTGGAAAAAATTTAAAGTAGATGCATACAGCTGTAATGCAAAAGATGCAGTTCTAAAGGTTAATGAACTTACTGGAGGTATTCATTAATGGGATTTGTGGTTTTAACAACTCAAGATTTAAAAATAAAAAAAGTATTATATAATGAATCCACCTTGAACTTTATTAAAAAAGGACGTTTAGCAACTACTTTTGTTGATGATAATGATAAAATTAAACTTTTAGATTTTATAAAGAATATTAATAAAGATGAAGCTGAATTTGGTTTAGAGGTCCACCTTGTTATAGATGATAAAAAAGTATTATATAACTTTTCTGGAATAAAGATTAACGACAACTCATATTTAATTTTAGCAAATAAGTTTAAAGAAAATATAATAAATCATTATGATCATTTTATGAAAATGAACAGTGAATATTTAAATAAGATTAGAAGCCTGCTAAAAAAACAGGTAGTGGAAAAAAATGATATAGTCTTAAGTGGGGAAAGTGCTGATTTATATAATAAAATATCACAAATCAATAACGAACTTACAAATGTTCAGCGGGAACTAACAAAAACCAATAAAGAACTTGAATGGCAGAAGGAAAGATACTTTGCAACTTTAAAAAGTATTGGAGAAGGTGTCATAGCTCTGCAGTGTGATAACAAGATTAGATTTGTCAATCAAGCTGCATATAATATTTTCAATACAGAGAAAAATTTAGAGGGAAAGTATCTATTAGAACAAGACATTAAAGTAGTTGATAATAATGGTAGCGAGATATTCAATAAGTTATTAGATAAGATTTGTAAAGTATCAAAAACAATAAAAAAAGAGGATGTAAAACTAATTAGCTTTGGAAAGAAAACTCCTATTGATCTTACTCTTTCTGCGATTGAGTCAAAAGATAAAAAATTATTGGGGATTGTAATGGTCATTTCTGATATAACATTAAAGAAAAAACATGAAGAAAAACTAAAAAAGCTTGCTGATACAGACCAACTTACAGATATTATGAATAGAAGAATGGGTTTGAAGTATTTAGATAAACAAATTGCTAGAGTTAAAAGAGAAGATATACCTCTAACAGTTTGTTTTATAGATATAAACGGCTTGAAAAATATTAATGATAAATACGGTCATAATGAAGGTGATAAGTTACTTGAAATTGTTGCAAAAATCCTAGAAGGTAATATTAGAGATACCGATGCTGCAGCAAGATTAGGTGGAGATGAATTTCTTTTAATATTTAGTGATTCAAATGAAGATGATATTTCTGATGTTTGGTCTAGGATTGAAGAAAAAATAGATAAGTGGAATCAAAATACTGATAAACCATATAATATAAGTTTAAGTCATGGCTTTGCTCAAAAGGTCAAAGGAGATGAACTAACTAGTGATGACCTTATTGAGAGAGCAGATAAAAAGATGTATGAAGACAAGAAAAAATACTATAAAAGTCAAGAAAATGTACCGAGGTGATAAAAATGTTTAACAAAAAATATTTACTTATTATAATAATGACTTTAATAATATTTACTACAATTTTTTCAAGTAATACAGTACTTGCAGATAGTTTGAATGTAGCTGTTACGGTTGTGCCTCAAAAAGAATTTGTAAAAGCAGTGGCTGGAGAAGATACTAATGTTATTGTTATGATTCCACCTGGATATAGTCCGGGTAATTATGCTCCCAAACCTCAAGAATTAACCGACCTTACTGATTCAAGCATATATTTTTCAATGGGAGTACCTGCTGATCTTCAAAACATTTTGCCGAAAGTAAAACAGTTTAATCCTGATATTAAGGTTGTTAAACTTTTTGAAAAAGTAAATGAGAAGTATCCTGACCGTATGTTCTCAAATGACAGCAGAGATCCTCATATCTGGTTATCACTTAAAAGAGTTGAATATATGGTAAAAATTATCAGGGATGAATTAATAGAATTAAAGCCTGAAAACAAGAATAAATATGTTGTAAACACTAAAAATTATATAGAAAAGATCAAAAAAACAGAACAAGAAATCAAAAATATATTAAAAAATAAAAAGGACGAGCACCTTTTAGTTTACCATCCTTCTTTTGGTTATTTAGCTGATGAGTTTGATTTAGAGATGGTATCAATTGAAGAAGAAGGAAAAGGTGCTACTGCCAAACATTTGCAGGATATAATTGATTTTGCAAGGGAAAATGAAATAACCAGAATTTATCACCAGGCTGAAATTGATAGCCGCCAAACAGAATCCCTGGCAGAAGAAATTAATGCTGAGTTAATACAATTAGATCCATTGGCAGAAAATTATCTCGAGAATATGTTAGAAATGGCTAAAAAGATTGCTGGAGATGATTAAGATATGGAAGATGCTGTAATTGAAATAAAAAATCTCTATGTATCATATAATGATATACCCGTTTTAGAAAACATTAATATAACAGTGTATAGAAAACAGTTTTTAGCAATAATCGGTCCTAATGGTGGAGGTAAAACCACTTTATTAAAAGTAATTTTGGGTATTATTAAACCAAATAAAGGGAAGATAAAAATTAATAATCTTAATATAGACCAGGGTAGGAAGTTAGTTGGATATGTTCCACAGATATCTGATTTTAATAGAAGATTTCCTATTAATGTTCAGGATGTAGTTTTAATGGGAAGATTATCAGATCAAAAGGGTCTTTTTCATAATTATAGTAAAAATGATTATAAAGCTGCAGAGGATATTATGAAACAATTAGATATATTAAATCTAAAGGGCAGACAAATTGGTAAATTATCTGGAGGACAGATCCAGAGAGTCTTAATAGGTAGGGCTTTAGCTTCTAGTCCTGAAATTTTACTTTTAGATGAACCCACTGCTAGTTTAGATGCGGAGTCAAGAAATAATATATATAATATTTTAAAAGAACTTAATGATGAAATAACCGTACTTGTTGTTACTCATGACTTAACAGCGGTATCCTCATATTTTGACAGTATCGCCTGTTTAAATAAAAACATGCACTACCATGGTGATAAAAAACTGTCTAAAGATGATATTGATAAGGTATATGGTTGTCCTGTAGACCTTATTGCACATGGAATACCACATAGAGTTTTGGGAGAACATGAAGGTGGTAGTAAAGATGATTGAAGCAGTATTGAAATATAATTTTTTACAGAATGCTATATATAGTGCCTTAATGGCGAGTGTAGTATGTGGAATAATAGGTACAATCATAGTTGAAAAGAAGTTGGTTATGATGAGTGGGGGAATTGCTCACACTTCTTTTGGAGGAGTAGGTTTAGGCTATTATTTAAACATCGAACCTATATTCGGAGCTATGTTTTTTGCACTTTTATCTTCAGTTGCAATTGTTACAATTAGAAGAAAAACTGAAGTTGATTCAGATACTTTAATTGGAATCATGTGGGCAATGGGGATGTCTTTAGGAATTTTATTTATTTCTTTTATGAAGGGTTATCCACCTGATATATCTTCATATCTGTTTGGTGATATTTTAACTGTAACAAATCTTGATATAAAGGTGATGTTAGTTTTAGTCGTATTTGTTATACTGGCAGTTACAGCCTTGTTTAATCAGTGGAAAGCATATCTGTTTGATGAGGAATTTACTTATGTGAGAGGCCTTAATACAAATATTTATGAGTACTTTCTTTTTATACTGATTGCTCTTACAGTAATTGTATTGATTAGAGTAACCGGTATAATTTTAATAATTGCACTGCTTACAGCCCCACCAGCTATGGCGAGGCTGTTTACTTATAACTTTAAGAAAATTATCTTTTTGGCAATTATATTTGGAATAATTTTTTCCATTTCTGGTTTATGGTTATCATATCTATTTAACATTCCATCAGGTGCCACGATTATACTATTAATAGGGACCACATACTTTTTAATGGCAGCTATAAACCAAAAAATTAATGCTTAAAGAACATCTATTCCGGCAAAGACTTATTGATTTCATCTGATTTTGTTAAGGCATATTTGGTTGCAAAAGAACCAAATATTTCTGTTATAGCTGCAGTAAAGAGTAATATATTAAAGACTAATAATCCTAGCTGAGGATCTTGAGTAAACCTCTGTTGAACTGTGTAGGCTAAGGCAATAGCTACTCCACTTTGGGGTAGTAATCCTAACCCTACATATTTTTTTATGTTGTCTGGTGAATTAGATAAAACCGCTCCCAAAGTAGTTCCTCCGATTTTACCAATAACGCGCATTATAGTATAAACTCCAGCTAAATAGATAAAACTAAAGTTAATTGTAGAGAACCTTATTTCAGTACCAGCAAGAATAAAAAACATTGCATATAATGGTATAGTTAAGGTGTCAATATAATCTGCGATATTTAGATTTTTTCTGGCAAAGTTTCTGTAAGAAAAGCCAACTGTCATATTAGTTATTAATGGTGATAAATTAAAAAATATTGATAGTGATAATCCCAGTGTTATGGTAGCTATCAAAGTTAGTATCTTTTTAGTTTTATCTTCCATTTTTTCGATAAGCTTAACAGACACATACCCAATTAATAGTCCGATAATAATAGATCCTAAAACTTCTACTGTTGGTACAAATACCATATGGTTAATATCAAATCCGCTCTGGCCGCTGTATTGATTGTATGCAATTGGACTTATCAAACTAAAGAGTATTAATGCCAAAGCATCATCTAGACCAACTACAGCCATAATCATTGATGTTACAGGACCTTTTGCATTGTATTCTCTAATTACCATTACTGTAGCAGCCGGAGCTGTAGCTGATGCTATTGCTCCTAAAATAAGGGCTAGATACATTGGGTAACCAATTAATAATACTCCAATAAAGACCATAAAAAATGCTCCAAGCCCCTGTATTAATACTATATATGTAATACTTTTCCCCATTTTTTTAAATAGTTTTATAGAAAGTTCACTACCGATTGTAAAGGCAATAAACCCGAGGGCGATTTGAGTTAAATATTCAAAACTGTTTATTAGATAGGCATACCATACTTTATGCTCTAATGATAAAAAGGGAATTAAATCAATTACTTCTACACTAACTAAAATTCCTAAAAAAACATATCCTACAACAATTGGTATATTATATTTTTTAGCAATTAAAACGATTAAAAGAGCAGCAATTATAAAGAAACTTACTAAAAAGATTTCTTTATTACCAACTTGATGCTCTATAAACCATTCTTCATATTTGTATAATTCGTTTACAATTTCTGTATTCATAATAAAACCTTCTTTTTAAGTGTTATTATTATCTTCAATACATAGTAAGTAAAATAATAGATCTCCTCTTGAAATATATCCTCTTAGATAACCTTCATCATTTGTAACAAAAAGGTAAGATTCCTTATTATTTAACATTATTTCTGCAATTTTATCCATATTATCTCGTTCAAAGACAGTTTCTGTATTTGTAATCATATATTCTTCTACTTTCCTGTTTTCAATTTCTGCTAAAGTTTCGGCTGCCTGGTTTCTATCATAAAGAATCCTTTGGCTGCTCATAAAACCATACTGTTCAGGTATAATATTTTTTAATATAATTTTACTGTATATAGTTCCTACAAAATGATTTTCTTCATCAACTACAGGCAAGATCGGCATTTCAGTTTTATGCATGTAAATAATAGCATCACTGATTTTGTCATCATAGGAAACCGAGTTTAAGGATCTCATCATATAGTTTTTTACAATAGCCATCTATCTTCCCTCCAGTTCTTCAATAATGATATTGTCAATATTTGTTTCGATTTCTTCTCTATTTTCTAAAAACACTAATTTGTGTTCTGCAATATCTAGGGCAGCAGCAGCTGCATACCTATTTGCTTCAATAAAATCAAAACCATTTTGATAAATATAGTCAAAAAATGCTGCATTATAAGCATCTCCAGCTCCAAGTAAGTTTCTTATACAGTAGTCACGGGGTGAAAGCATATATATTGAACCATCTTTATCAAATAATATTCGGTTTGTGTGGAAAGGCATGATAACATATTGGGCACCTTCTTCTTGGAGTTTTTTACCCATTTTAATGTAATCTTCCTTTTTTTCTACTTTTACATCCAAAATTTTATGGGTATGTTTAAAATAAGGGACAACAAATTTAGGTTTTGCTGGTAAAGTACGGTTTAAGGCCTCACCACTTGCTTTTAGATAAACATCTTTATCTAATTCATTGCAGATTTCTATTAATTCTCTATAAATATCAAAACTTACATTAGCAGGTATTGAGCCTGCAATCATAATTAGATCGCTTTCTCTAATACTCCGTCTAAATCTTTTTTTAAGTTCTTCTACACTTCTTTTACTAACTGAATAAGTATAGTCATTATAAAGGGTATTACTGGGAGGGTTACTGGCTATTATTTTGATATTATTTCGCATCTCATTAGAGGTGTAAATATAATTTGTTGTAATTTTAAAGTCCTGAACCATTTTTTCAAAAAACAACCCCTGTTTTCCTCCAACAAAACCAATATTTTGGACATCTGCATAACCTAAATTTTTTAAGTTGATTGCAGCGATTAGTCCCTTACCACCTGGATATACTTTTAGGTCTTCTTCATTATAGATGTATTGGTCTTTCATTGCTTTGTGTTGATCAATAAAGTACTCTCTGTCTATCGAAGGATTTAAGGTTACAGTTGTTATCAATATTATCACCTCTGTGTTTTATCATTATTTATTTAGTTCTATATTTTCATTGAATATCCTTTATTCTATAAATTAAAAGAATTTTATCTAAATAATTGAAAGGATTTAAAGAAATATTCAAGAAGTTATTATTAGACAAGTTGTAAATATTCTAAATTGTATAAAAATTGCGAAAGGGCGGTGAATGCTTGAATATTTAACTATTTATGGTATAATTATTAAAATTTTAGAAAGGAGTAGTGAGTATTGAGTATGGATTATAATTTACCTACAATCACTTGGTTTTGGCTTTTAGTTCCTAACTTATTAATTGTACTGTTGTCACTTTTACGACTAATAAATAGTAAGGGTGGTGACAGTTAATGGATCCTATTTTAGTTACCTTTACTATCTATATCGGAGGAATGCTTTTAATCGGATATTATTATTATAGACAAAATGAAAATATATCAGATTACTTTTTAGGAGGAAGGTCATTAAATCCCTATGTAACTGCTTTAAGTGCTCAAGCAAGTGATATGAGCGGCTGGCTTCTTATGGGATTTCCAGGAGCTATCTATGCTGGAGGGTTTAATGCAATGTGGATTGGGATTGGACTTGCAGTTGGAACATATTTAAACTGGCAGTTTACAGCTCAGAGATTAAGAAGATATACAGAGGTTGTTGATTCAATAACCATTGCAGATTTCTTTGAAAACAGATTCAAAGATAAAAGTAGAGCATTAAGAGTAGTAACTGCACTGGCAATTTTAGTATTTTTTACAATCTATGTATCTTCTGGGTTGGTAGCAGGAGGTTTGCTATTTGAAAATATCCTGGGAATAAACTATCAGTTAGCTGTAATTTTAGCTGTTATAGTCATTGGACTGTATACTTTTTTAGGTGGATTTTTAGCAGTAAGCTGGACGGATTTTGTTCAGGGAACATTAATGGTTTTAGCATTATTAATAGTTCCAATTACAATAATTAGTCTTAGAGGTGGGTTTGCTGAAGTCTTTAATCAAATTGGCAGTATAAATCCTGATCTTTTAGATGCCTCTAAAACGGTATCATATAGTTTTGCTGAAGATGTAAAATGGATAACCACATCTGAAAGCTTAAATTTCATATCATTAATATCATTATTAGGATGGGGACTTGGATATTTTGGAATGCCGCATATATTGGTAAGGTTTATGGGCATAAAGTCAGCAAAACAAATCCCTAAATCACAGCTTGTTGGAGTTACCTGGGTTGTAGTAAGTTTAATAGGGGCAGTTTTTGTAGGAGTATTAGGTATAATAGCAGCCCCAGAGGCATTACAAAATACTGAAACTGTCTTTTTGGTACTACTTCAAAAACTATTTAACCCCTGGGTTGCAGGAGTGTTTTTGGCAGCAGTTTTAGCTGCGATAATGAGTACAATCGATTCACAGCTTTTAGTTTCATCTAGTGCTTTAGCAGAAGACTTTTATAAGTCTTTTTTAAGACCAAAAGCAAGTCAAAAAGAACTATTATGGATAAGCAGAATTGCTGTACTATTAATCACAGTTATCGCCTTATATTTTGCACTGTCAGGCGGTACAATTCTTGATATTGTATCATATGCCTGGGCAGGTCTGGGAGCATCGTTTGGACCAGCTATACTATTTAGCTTATTCTGGAAAAAGACAACCAGAAATGGTGTATTAGGTGGAATAATTACAGGTGGTTTAGTAGTAATTATCTGGAAAAACTTCTTTGCATATACTGGTTTGTATGAAATAATACCAGGGTTTTTCCTATCTGCTTTAGTTATATATATTGTAAGTTACTTTGGTAAAGATCCATTACCAGAGGTTCTCAAAGAGTTTGAAAGAGCAATGAAGCCCTTAAAAAACGAATAAATAGTTGAGGGGGAGATTAATGCGTATAAAAAGACATCCAGTATTAGAATTTAAAAGAGATAAAAAAATAACTTTTACCTATAATGGAAAAGAAATTGAAGCCTATCAAGATGAAACTATTGCAGCAGCACTTTATGCTGCAGGTGTTAGAGTATTAAAGGCAAGCAGTAAATATGAAAGACCGCGCGGACTATTCTGTGCAATCGGCAACTGTTCTTCCTGTCATATGGTTGTTGATGGAATTCCAAATGTTAAAACCTGTATAACCAAAGTTAAAGAAGGTATGGTTGTACAAGAAGAGGTAGGAAAAGGTGATCTTATTGATTGAAACGGATATTTTAGTGATCGGAGGAGGTCCAGCCGGGATGACAGCTGCTTTAAAAGCAGCTGATAACAGGGCTCAAGTACTAATAATAGAAAAATATCATCAATTAGGTGGTCAGTTGATAAAACAGACCCACCGCTTTTTTGGTTCTAAAAAAGAACAGGCTGGAATAAGAGGAATTGAGATTGCAAAAAATTTAACTGACAGGATAAAAGAAGATGAGAATATAAAAGTATTAACTGAAGCAACAGCTCAGGGATATTATGAAGATGGTGTCTTAACAGTATCTCAAAATAATAAATTTATTAAAATTAAATCCAAAAAGATAATTATAGCTACCGGTGCTTCTGAGAAAATGTTGAGTTTCAAAAACAATGACCTACCGGGAGTTTACGGAGCTGGTGCTGTGCAAACCTTAATGAATTTATACGGAATATTACCAGGTGAAAAGATAATAATGGTTGGAGCTGGTAATATTGGTCTGATCGTTAGTTATCAACTATTACAAGCAGGAGTAAAGGTAGAAGCTGTAATAGAAGCAGCAGATAAGATAGGTGGGTATCTAGTCCATGCTTCTAAAATAAGAAGAGCTGGTGTACCAATCTATACAAACCACTCTATCAAAAGAGCTATTGGTGACAAATCTGTTCAGGCGGCTGAAATTGTGAAGTTAGATAAAAACTGGAATGAAATAAAGGGTTCTGAAAAAATAATAAAGGCAGATACCATCTGTCTTGCAGTTGGCTTAAGGCCGTTGACAGATCTTTTAGTTCAGGCTGGCTGTGAAATGATATATATACCAGAGCTTGGTGGAGATGTGCCGCTTAGAGATGATAATTTAAAAACAACAAATAATGATATCTTTGTTGCTGGTGATTCTGGTGGAATTGAAGAAGCAACTGCAGCTATGTTAGAAGGCGAAATTGCAGGACTCAAAGCTGTATCTGAAGTTGGACATTTGGAAAATAACATTTTTAGTGAATTAAAAAGATTAAAAGACGAGTTAAAGAAACTGCGCAGTGGACCAGAAGGGAAAGTTATAAGACAAGGAATCAAAAAAGCGAGGGGGGATAGCAGTGCTGGAAAAAACAGGTATACCCACCTCAGATGATATCAAAAATATTGTTCCAGATAAAAAAAGACTAGAAGATGGGCCGGTTGCTGTGATTGAATGTTTTAGAGAAATCCCTTGTGATCCCTGTTATTATAGCTGTCCTTTTGAAGCAATAAATGAGTTTGATGATATTAATGACAAACCAGAACTTGATTTTAGTAAATGTACAGGTTGTAGAAGTTGTATTGCAAAATGTCCTGGTTTAGCTATATTTGTTGTTGATTATAAAAAAAGTACAGTTAGTATCCCATATGAATATTTACCCCTGCCTAAAAAAGGGGAGACAGTCGCGGGATTAAATAGAGAAGGCAAAAAAGTTTGTAATGCTGAAGTAATAAGTATAAAAGATCCTGAAAAAAATGATAAAACAGCTGTAATAACAATAAAAGTACCTAAAGAATATCTTATGGAAGTAAGGAATATAGAAGTTGGTGATCAAGATGGAAGATAACACTATAATCTGCCGCTGTGAGGATATTACATTAGAAGAACTAAGAGATTTGATAAAAGAAGGTTATACAACTTTGGATGAAATAAAAAGGATGACTAGATTAGGCATGGGCCCCTGTCGGGGTAATATCTGTCTTGAACTTGCAGCTAGAGAGATCTGTAAACTGACAGATAAAAGTATGGAAGATATAAAAATGCCGACCAATCGTCCACCTTTATCAGGTATAAAACTGGGAGAACTAGCAGGTGATAATGATGAAAAGTAATGCTGAAATAGTAATAATAGGTGGAGGAGTAATCGGGGCGTCTATTGCATATAATCTTGCTGATAAAGGGATAAAAGATATAGTTGTATTAGAGAAAAACTATATTTCAAGTGGCTCTACAGGTAGTTGTGGAGCAGGAATCCGCCAGCAGTGGGGAACTGAGATGAACTGTCTTTTAGCTAAAAAAAGCATGAAAATATTTGAAAACATGAATGATATATTAGGTACTAAAAAAGATATAGAGCTAAAACAAGGCGGATATCTGTTGTTAGCATATTCAAAAGAAGAGTTAAACCAGTTTAAAGAAAATATTAAACTACAGCATCGTTTAGATATTCCTTCTAAACTACTTACTGTAAAACAAGCAAAAGAAATTGTTCCTCAATTGAATACAGATGGTATAACAGGTGCAGCCTACTGCCCTACAGATGGACATGCCAATCCCTTTAGAGTAACAGATGCTTATGTAGAAGCAGCCAAAAGAAAAGGAGTAAAGTTTTATACATATACTAAAGCAGAGGATATAGTAACAAAAAACGGTAAAATCCAAAAGGTTGTAACTGATAAAGGTGATATAAATACAAATATGGTAGTAAATGCAGCTGGAGGCTTTTCAAAAGAGGTTAGTAAAATGGCAGGTATAGATATCCCCACTAAGTCAGAAAGACATGAGATATTAGTTACTGAACAAGTAAACCCAATATTGAAACCGATGGTAATGTCCTTTTCATATAATATATACTGTCAACAAACCCCTGATGGCAGCTTTATCATGGGTTATGGTGACCCAGATGAACCTGAAAGTCATAATATTAATTCAAGCTGGCAGTTTTTAGAGGAGATGTCTAAAAAGGTAACCAATCTGCTTCCATTTTTAAAAAATTTAAGGGTAGTAAGACAGTGGGCAGGATTATACAATATAACCCCTGATGCCCAGCCGATTTTAGATGAATCCAGCAAGATAGATGGATTTTACATGGCAGTTGGTTTTAGCGGACATGGTTTTATGATAGCTCCTATGACAGGTATATTAATGGCTGAAATGATTACAGGAGAAGATTTAAGTTTAAACATTAAATTAGATTTAGAAAGATTTGAAAAAGGAAGATTGATATTAGAACCGTCAGTAGTTTAAAAAATACTAGGAGGTATTTGAGATGAGCGCAAATGATATTTTTAGTTTAAAACGACCTGATAATGAACCAATTTTAAGTTATGAACCGGGGTCTAAAGAAAAAAAAGAATTAAAAGAAGAGTTGGAAAGATTAAAAAATAATCCAGTTGAAATACCACTAATTATTAATGGAAAAGAAGTGAAAACCGGTAAAACAAAAGAAATTAGGGCACCACATGATAAAAGTATTGTTTTAGGTAAGTATCATATGGCAGGTAAAAAAGAAATTAGCCAGGCAATCGAGACTTCATTAGAAGCAAAAAAAGAATGGGAGAACACTTCATGGGATAAAAGGGCTTCTATATTTTTAAAGGCAGCTTCTTTACTTGCCGGCCCTCAAAGAGCAAGACTTAATGCATCTACAATGCTGTGTCAGAGTAAAAATGTGTTTCAGGCTGAAATAGATTCTGCCTGTGAATTAATTGACTTTTTACGTTTTAATTCATATTTTATGACTAAAATATATGAAAACCAGCCCAGTTCAACAGATAACATATTAAATAAGATGGAGTATAGACCGCTTGAAGGCTTTGTATTTGCTGTACCTCCCTTTAACTTTACATCTATTGGGGGTAACTTACCGACTGCACCTGCATTAATGGGTAATACAGTACTTTGGAAACCTGCTTCAACAGCAGTTTATTCAAATTACTTTTTTATGAAACTATTAATGAGAGCAGGTCTGCCGAGTGGTGTAATTAACTTTGTGCCTGGAAAGGGTTCTGAAGTTGGCCCATTAGTGGTCGATAGAGAAGAACTTGCTGGGATTCATTTTACAGGTTCTGTAGATACTTTAAATCATATGTATAAAGAAGTAGGAAAAAGAGTTGAAAAGTATAAAACATATCCTCGTATTGTAGGTGAAACTGGAGGTAAAGACTTTGTATTTGCACATAAATCTGCTGATAAAGACGAATTAGTTACTGCTTTAATTAGAGGTGCTTTTGAATATCAAGGGCAAAAATGTTCAGCGGCTTCTAGAACATATATACCAGATAACCTATGGGATGATATAAAAGACAAGCTTATTGAAAAAGCTGATAATTTGAAGATGGGTCCTGTGGAAGACTTTACGAACTTTATAAACGCAGTTATTGATAAATCTGCCTTTGATAAGATATCAAATTATATTAACTATGCTAAGAATTCAGAAAACGCTGAAGTAATAGCAGGTGGAGAGTATGATGACTCCAACGGTTATTATATTAGGCCGACCATTATTTTAACTGATGACCCTAAATTTAAAACAATGGAAGAAGAAATCTTTGGACCGGTTCTTACTGTTTATGTCTATAAGGCGGATAAGTTTGAAGAAAATCTTAAAGTTTGTGACCAAACATCTCCATTTGGACTAACCGGTAGTATTTTTGCTAAAGATAGAAGTGCAGTTGAAATAGCACAAAGAGTGTTAAAACATGCTGCAGGAAACTTCTATATTAATGATAAACCAACTGGTGCTGTTGTCGGTCAACAGCCTTTTGGTGGAGCAAGAAAGTCTGGTACAAATGATAAAGCAGGTAGTCAGTGGAACTTAATGAGATGGGTTTCTCCAAGATCTATTAAAGAAAACTTAAACCCACCTATAGACTATAAATATCCATTTATGAAAGAAAAATAAGCTACAAATGTTGAATATTCAGGGGTTATCTAATTTAGCCCCTGAGTATTTTTTTGATTAATTAAAGGTATTTATAATTTATTATTGAAATAATGATTTGGTTGTTATATTATTCAATTAAATCTTTATACATTTGTTAATAATGATAATTAATTTAATAATTTGAGGAGCTGATTTAATGCCGAATAAAGGTAAGGTTAAAATCACTCATCCTGATCGATGTAAGGGCTGTAATATATGTGTTATGTACTGCCCTACTGATGTTCTAAAGGTTGTTGATGGGCAAATAACTATTACCGATATTGATGATTGTGTTGGTTGTTTTAACTGTGAATTGAGTTGTCCTGATTTTGTATTAGAGGTGGTGGAAGAAGATGAAGAATAAAGCAAAACTATTACAGGGTGATGAAGCAGTTGTTGAAGGAGCTATTGCTGCAGGGGCAAGATTTTTTGCCGGCTACCCAATCACACCTGCCTCTGAAATTGCTGAAGGTTTAGCAGAAAAGCTTCCAGTATACGGTGGAAAGTTCATTCAGATGGAAGATGAATTAGCCAGTATGGCTTGTATAATTGGAGCTTCATTAAGTGGACTTAAATCCATAACCGCTACAAGTGGACCAGGATTTTCATTAAAACAGGAGAATTTAGGCTTAGGTATGATGATTGAAGCACCTTGTGTAGTTGTTAATGTACAGCGAGT
>JBNJDV010000022.1:0-20832 GCA_051745185.1 Bacillota bacterium | reverse complement strand
ATATAGCCTGTAATCATTACAACAGATATAAAGAAGATGTAGAATTAATGAAAGAGATCGGGCTTGATTCATATCGGTTTTCCGTTTCATGGCCCCGTATTTTCCCTAAGGGAAAAGGAAAAATCAATCAAAAAGGAATTGATTTCTATAAAAGATTAACAGATGAACTACTAAAAAATGATATCAAACCAACTGCTACACTATACCACTGGGATTTACCCCAGGCTTTACAGGAAAAGGGGGGTTGGGCTAATCGAGATACAGTGAAGTATTTTCATGAGTATGCAATGAGATTTATTGAGGAGTTTGAAGGTAGAATTGATACCTGGATTACTCATAATGAACCCTGGGTAGCTAGTTTCGTAGGACATGCTTTTGGACAGCATGCTCCGGGAATTCAAAATTATAATACAGCTTTACAGGTTTTACACAATATATTACTGTCTCACGGTATGGTAGTTAGAACTTTTAAAGAAGAGGAAATTGATGGGAAGGTAGGAATAACTGCTAACTTAGGGGAGTTTCAACCTGCATCAGATGATAAAGAAGATTTAGCTGCTGCCTGGAGGCAGGATAACTTTATAAACAAAATTGTATTAGACCCATTATTTAAAGCATCCTACCCTAAAGAACTATTTGAATTTTTAACCAAAAATGTTGGGGATATTACGATTGAAGATAAAGATATGTCAATAATCAGTTATCCAATGGACTTTTTAGGGATAAACTACTATTCCAGAAATATAATTGCCCATGCTGAAGAAGCCAATATATTAGAAACAAAAGAAGTAAAAAACAAAGACGGCCAGTATACAGAAATGGGATGGGAAGTATATCCAGAAGGACTATATAATGTATTGGATAGAGTCAATACTGAATACACTGACCTTCCTCTATATATCACTGAAAACGGAGCAGCATTTAATGATAAACTTTCTGAAAACGGAAAAATAAATGATCGTGATAGAATAGATTATCTAAAAGGACATCTAATCAATGCTAATAAAGCTATTCAGGATGGAATACCTTTGAAAGGATATTATCTCTGGTCAATAATGGACAACTTTGAATGGGGTTATGGCTTTTCAAAAAGATTTGGTATTATTTATGTTGACTACAAGGATAATCAAAAGAGATATTTAAAAGAATCAGCTAAATGGTACAGTGAAGTAATTAATCAAAACGGCGTACAAATAAAGGACTGAAGTAATAAAAAGATATAATGCTCCATTTTCTTAATTTAAAAGGGAATGGGGCTTTAATCTTATATTGAAAAAACACTTATATTTGTTGCTATTTCGCTAATTATATTATAAAATTATAAGATAGAGTAGTAAAATATTAACAATCTTATGGAGTTGATTTTAATGGAAGGATCCAAACCTGAGATCGAACGAATAATCGTGGTTGTCCTTGACAGTGTAGGTATTGGAGCATTACCTGATGCTGACCGGTATGGTGATCCGGGAGCAAATACACTTGTTCATACTGCTCAAGCAGTTGGAGGACTTAACTTAGAAAATCTAGAAAAGTTTGGGTTAGGAAAGATAGATAATATAAAGGGATTAAAAAATGATTTAAAAAGCAGTGCTGTCTATGGAAAAATGAAGGAAAAATCAGTAGGTAAAGACACTACAACTGGACACTGGGAATTAGCTGGTTTAGTATCAAAAAATCCTTTTCCAGTCTATCCTGAAGGTTTTCCTGATGAAGTTATAGATGAGTTTGAAAAAAGAATCGGTCGAGAAGTTCTAGGTAACAAACCGGCTTCAGGTACCGTTATAATTGAAGAACTTGGAAAAAAACATCTAGAGACTAAAAAACCGATCATATATACTTCAGCTGACAGCGTATTTCAGATTGCAGCACATGAAGATGTAATATCAATTTCTGAACTTTATGAAATGTGTGAAACAGCCCGTGATATACTTCAGGGAGAACATGGAGTAGCCAGAGTTATTGCCCGTCCTTTTGAAGGAAAACCGGGTAATTTCAATAGAACAGAGCACAGAAAAGACTATTCGTTATCACCTCCAAAAGAAACTGTTTTAGATAAGCTTAAAAAAAATAAAATACCGGTCTTAGCAGTTGGCAAGATCGAAGATATTTTTGCAAATAAAGGGATAACTGAGTCTAATCATACGGTAAATAATATGGATTCAGTAGATGCCTTATTAGATTTCATGAAACAGAGGGGAAAATCTTTTATCTTCGCAAACCTTGTTGAGTTTGATATGGTTTTCGGTCATCGAAGAAATGCTCAGGGTTATGCAGATGCATTAGAGGACTTTGATAGAAGATTACCTGAAATAATTGAAGCGATGAATGAAAATGATATGCTTGTCATCACAGCTGATCACGGCTGTGATCCGACCTTTAAAGGTACAGATCATACAAGAGAGTATGTACCACTGTTAGTTTATGGAGATAAAATTAAAAAGGACTATAATCTAAATACAAGAGAATCATTTGCAGATTTAGCTCAAACCACTGCAGAAGTATTTGATATTGAAAAAGTTGAAGATGGTGAGAGCTTTTTATCAGAAATTTTAAGGGAGGAATAATCAGATGATTGAAAGTATGAATCAGGCAGTTGAATCCATTGAAGCTAAAGTTGACTTTAAACCTGATATATTATTAATATTAGGATCTGGTTTAGGTGTTTTAGCTGATGAAATATCAGATAAAAAGGTTTTAAAGTATGAAGACATTCCTAACTTTCCTGTATCAACAGTTGAAGGACATGCCGGACAGTTTGTTTTCGGTAATTTTGAGGGTAAAAAAGTAGTTGCTATGCAGGGACGTTTTCATTACTATGAAGGCTATAGCATGAAGGAGATTGCTCTACCTATCAGGGTTATGTATAAAATGGGAGCAAGAAAACTTATTGTAACCAATGCAGCGGGGGGAATAAATAGAAACTTTAAACCAGGTAACTTTATGATCATACAGGACCATATTAATCTAATGGGAGATAATCCCTTAAAGGGAGAAAATATAGAGGATTTTGGTCCAAGATTCCCGGATATGTCAGAAGTATATAATAAAGATTTAAGAGAACTTGCAGAAAAAACAGCTCTTGAAAACAAGATAAATACTGTAAAAGGGGTCTATTGTGGACTAAGTGGACCAAGCTATGAAACACCTGCAGAGATTAGATATTTAAGGAACTCTGGAGGAGATGCAGTAGGAATGTCTACAGTTCCTGAGACAATTACAGCAAATCATATGGGAATGGACATACTTGGAATTTCCTGTATAACAAACATGGCAGCTGGAGTTTTACCTAAACCATTAGATCACAAAGAAGTTATGGAGATTGCAGAAAAGGTAAAACCAAAGTTTTCAAAATTAGTTAGAGGTATCTTAAAAGAAATGTAATCAGGAGGAAATATATATGCGAGCATATGACTTAATATTAAAAAAAAGAGAGAATAGTGAACTCACAAAAGAAGAGATTGATTTTTTAATTAATGGTTTTACTGAAGGCAGTATACCTGACTATCAGATGTCTGCTTTTGCAATGGCAATCTATTTTAACGGTATGTCAGATCGAGAAACTGCTGATTTAACAATGGCAATGGCTGAATCAGGAGATCAAATAGATCTATCTGAGATTAAGGGAACCAAGGTAGACAAACACAGTACTGGTGGAGTTGGAGACACTACTTCATTAGTTTTAGTACCTTTAGTTTCAGCAGCTGGAATTCCGGTTGCAAAGATGTCGGGAAGAGGATTAGGACATACCGGAGGTACTATTGATAAACTGGAATCAATACCAGGGTTTAAAACAGAGATAAGTATGGATGATTTTATTAAAAATGTAAATGAAATCAAAGCTGCAATAGCAGGCCAGACCGGTAACTTAACACCAGCCGATAAAAAACTTTATTCACTAAGAGATGTTACAGCAACTGTAGATGCGATTCCTCTCATTGCAAGCAGCATTATGAGCAAAAAAATTGCCGGTGGAGCAGATGGTATTGTTCTTGATGTTAAAGTTGGTTCAGGTGCTTTTATGAAAACTATTGAAAGTGCTAGAGAATTAGCTGAAATAATGGTAAATATAGGTAAGAAATTAAACCGAAATACTATTGCTGTCCTTACAGATATGGAACAGCCTTTAGGTCAAGCAGTTGGCAATAACCTAGAGGTTATTGAAGCGGTTGAAACCTTACAGGGTAAAGGCCCAAAAGACCTTGAAGAACTCTGTTTGGTATTAGGAGCCAATATGTTAAAAATAGCAGGCAAAGTTGAGGACTATAATAAGGGGTATGAACTATTAAAAGAACTTTTACAAAACGGACAAGCATTTGAACAGTTTAAAAGATTAGTAAAAAAACAAGGTGGAGATATATCTTACCTTGATAATCCTGATAAATTTAAAAAGTCGGATCATGTATATGAACTTAAAGCCAAAAAAGATGGATATTTAAACCAACTGAAGGCTATTGACATTGGTTTAGCAGCAATGTTAGTTGGTGCAGGTAGAGAGAAAAAAGGGGATAAGATTTTAAACGAAGTTGGTGTGATGGTTTATAAAAAATATGGTGATAAGGTTAAAAAAGGACAAAAATTAGCCACTTTACACTACAATAAAAAAGACAAGAACTTTGAAGAAGCAGTAGAGAAATTAAATCAGTCTTTTGTTATAAAAAATGAAGCTCCTAAACATAGAGAGCTAATTTATGAAATAGTTGATTAAGTTTATAAATTATAAGGAGTGAAACTCAATGAGTGTTTTTGATGGTGAGCGACTACCTATAGAAATATTCCAAATAGATAAAGAAAGAATGATAAATGGTTGGTATTCTGATGTATACTTTAGGAATATCACTAACATTTTAACCTCTTTATCTGAAGAAGGTTATACATTTAAAGATGAAGATATTGGGAACATAGAAGTAGAAATGCAGATTTTCCCTCGCAGAAAACCATTTTGTATTCTCGGAGGAGTTGATGAAGCATTAGCTATTTTAAAAGAATCGACCGGATATAATAATGAAGATGGTGAATTTGTAAATACTTATAATGAATTAGAGGTATTAGCCTGTCAAGATGGGCAAAAAGGATATTATAAAGGAAATCCTGTCAGGGTTGATCCTATTATAAAAATTAGAGGCAGGTATAGAGACTTTGCACATCTAGAAACTCCAATTATTGGTTCTTTAACAGAAGCTTCTAGAATTGCTACTAATGTCTATCAGGTAATGGAGGCTGCCCAGGGAAAGGATATCCTATTTTTCCCGGCTCGTTTTGCACACTATAAACTACAGGCATTACATGGATATGCCTATTCGTTAGGTGTTAACGCATATAATGAGGACTACGGCCAGAACATGATTCGTTATGTATCAACCGATGAACAGGGTGCCTGGTGGGGTGGTAAAGGTGGTGGGACAATTAGCCATTCCTATATTGCCTCCTTTTTAGGTGATACAACAGAGGCAATGCTGCAGTTTTCTAGACTGATGCCCCATGATGTAAATAGGATTGCTTTAGTTGACTTTGATAATGACTGTGTAAATACAACATTAGAATTACTTAAAGCAATGTTTGATAAGTATATTGAACTCAAAAATAATGGTAATTCAAATGAAGCAGATAAATATAAATTATTTGGGGTGCGACCTGACAATTCATCAAACCTTAGAGATAGAAGTATTGAACCATTGGGAGATAAGAAATTGGATAACGGAGTAAATGCTCGTTTAGTCTTTAAGCTGCGAAAAGAAATTGATCGTGCATATAAAGATTGGGATTTGGACCAAAATGAAATTGAAAGGGCTAAAAAGTACTGTAAAGATGTTAAAATAATAGCTACCGGTGGATTTAAACCAAAAAAAATTAAAGAGTTTGAAGAATCACAAGTACCGGTTGATATTTATGGTGTAGGAAGCTGGCTTTTATCTAACAGCTCAGTTGAAGGTACTAAAAATGACTTTACGGCAGATGTAGTTAAAGTTAAAAAAGATGGTAAATGGATCGATATGGCTAAAGTAGGCAGACAGGCCTGTGATAACGAATGCCTTAAAAAAGTAACAGACTATTAAACTATCGGGGATGATTTCATGGATTTAATCATATCACATGAAAATACAGATATAGATGGATTAGCAGGTATGGTAGCTGCTTCTAAACTGTATACTGATTCCAAAGTTGTAATTTCTGAAAATCTTACAACCTTAGCCCAAAGGTTTTTAGCCTTGTATAAAGATGAATTTGATATATCAAGATATGATGAAGTAGATTATAATAATATAGAAAGAGTCATTGTTATAGATACACATGAGCATGACAGATTGGGTAGATTGACAGAATTAATTAACTGGGAGCAAGTAGAGGTAATTGTATATGATCATCATCCTCATCAGAAGTTGGACTGGATCGATATAGATTTATCTGAGAATGTGGGTTCTGCCACTTCTATAATTGTTAATAAGTTAAAAAGAGAAAATATTAAGTTAAACCGTTCAGAAGCAACCTTGTTTGCACTTGGGATATCGGCTGATACGGGAAACTTCATGCATCTAAATACAGAATCAGAAGACTTGATTGCTTTTGCCTATCTATTAGATATGGGGGCAAACAAAAAAGTTATTAATGAATATCTTCTAGAAACCCTTGATAAAAACCAAAAAAAAGTTTTTGATCTTTTAATCCAACACAGAAAAGATATTAAGATAAAAGATAAAAACATTACCCTTTTTACCTTAAAGTATCCGCGTTATGTAACCGGATTAAATAATGTTGTAGAAAAAATCAAATTATTATACCAGCTATCAGTTGTTTTTGTCTTAGTAGAAATGGAAGGCAAGGTAATAATAATTGGTAGAAGTACTGATGAAAATGTTGATTTAGAAGAGATTTTTACTGAACTTGGAGGTGGAGGCCATTCAGGTGCAGGTTCTGTTTCTATAAAAACAGACCTTGAAATTGCTAGAAACAGATTGGAAACAGTCATTAGAGATAAAATCAAGTTTGCTGTCAAAGTAAAAGATGTAATGAAAACACCCCTAAAGTTAAGTCAAGATCTTAAGTTAAACAAGGTAAAAGAAATCATGGAAGAAAAAAATGCTACAGGTGTACTATTAGTAGATGATAATCAAGAAGTTAAGGGGATTTTTACAACACGTGATCTAAGAAGATTAAATGACGCCAATGATATTTACCGGGTTCCTGTAAAGGGATATATGACAAAAAAGTTGATTTATATAAAACCCCTTGATACAATACACCAGGCTCAGGAAAAGATGGTCAAACACGATATAGGGAGGCTGCCTGTGATAGATAACAATGAAAATGTTATTGGAATTATCACCAGGCGCGACATCTTAAATCAGTATTATGAACAGGAAACTGAAAGTCAAAATCAAAATCGGTATGTAAGTTCATTAGTATCTATTACTCCTGAAAAAATTAAAGTATCAAAACAGTTAGATAAGTTATCTAATAAAATAAGAAAACTATTTAAAAACATTGGCAGAATTGCTCAAAAAAATGACTGCAGGATATTTTTAGTTGGTGGAATGGTAAGAGACTTACTGCTTAATCGAGAAAATGTTGACTTTGATTTTGTTGTAGATGGCAATATAGAGAAGTTAATAAAAGAAATTGCCTTTGAATACCAGGTAAGTTATAAGTATAACGATAAGTTTCAAACCGGCAATATGGTTATTGATAACCGTCTTGATTTAGATTTTGCTGTATCTAGAAATGAACTATATACTCATCCAGGGGCACTGCCAAAGGTTAAAAAAGCAGATATATTTGACGATCTATTTAGAAGAGACTTTACAATTAATGCCCTGGCAGTTGCATTACATCCATCAGAATACGGATATTTATATGATTTTTTTAAAGCAAGGGAAGATGTTGAAAGTAGGATTTTAAAAGTATTACACCGTTTTAGCTTTTTAGATGATCCAACTCGTATCATAAGAGGAATTAGATTAGTACTACAGCTTGATTTAGATATTGAAGATGAAACAAAGGCATTAATGCAGGAAGCCATAAGATTAATTAGATTTTCAGATGTTAGTTTTTCAAGGGTTTATAAAGAACTTAGATTATTATTTGAAGTAAACCCTGACCTTAAATTTATTAACTTATTAAAAGAAATACCTTTTTTAAGGCTCTTATATAATAAGTATAAAATTCCTAAAGATATTGAAAAAAAATGGCAGAGAGCAAATGAACATCTTGCATATTTTAAAGATAATAATTATAATGTTAAAAAATGGGCAATATATTTTTCATTAATTTTTTCTGAAATACCGCGTTCTGTAATAGAACACTGGTCTTTAAGTTATAAGACAAAAGAAATCATCTTATTTAACCCTAGAGAATATAATATTAAAAAAATAATTAATAATAAAGGTAAAGTTGACTTATACAACAACCTAAAAGTATTAAGCAATGAAAAACTAATCCTTTTATTAGCAGAGTATGATGATAAAAACTTAAAAGAAGAGATATATTTTTATCTAGAAGAAATGTCAGATGTAGAGATTAAAATAAATGGGAATGATTTAATTAAGATTGGATATAAAGAAGGACCAATTATAAGTGAAGCTTTAATAAGTGTAAAAAAAGAGGTCCTTAAAGGAAAATTACCAACTAAAGAAAAGCAATTAGAACATGCAGAAAAAATTAAAGACAGATTGGAAAGGAAGTAAAAGATGTCAAATATAATGGAATTAATTCTTGTAATCCCAGTGCTTTTGTTATCACTATCAATACATGAGTATTCACACGGATATGTATCATATTTATTAGGAGATCCAACACCTAAAATAAACGGAAGATTAACTTTAAATCCAATTAAACACCTTGATTTAATGGGTAGTTTAGTACTTTTAATAACCAGAAGAATTGGTTGGGCAAAACCTGTACCTATTAATCCCCGCTACTATAAAAATCCTAGAAAAGGATTAATGTTAGTGGGAATTGCTGGTCCTGGTTCAAACTTAATTATGGCAGTCATTTTTGCTTTAATATTTAGAACAGTAATCTTTTTTTCAAGTGCAACATCAGTAGGATCAATTGGTGTTCAGGTAAGTGATCTGCAGTATGTGTTATTAAGATTCCTACTATTAGCAGTTATTGTTAACCTAAGTTTAGGGTTTTTCAACTTACTGCCGATTCCTCCTTTAGATGGTTCAAATATTCTAAGAGGAGTTCTACCCCGCAATCTAGAACAGTATTTAAATAAGTTACAGGGTCCAATCGGTATGGTAGTTCTTTTAATTTTAGCATATACAGGTATTTTATGGAGTATGATCAGCCCCTTTGTAAACTTCTTTTTAGGGGTACTAATATAAGTTAGCAGGGTGAAAACTATGGATTATGAAGTAAAACTGGATGCATTCCAGGGTCCGCTGGAACTTTTATACCAGTTAGTTAAGAAAAACAAAATAGAGATCAGCGAGATTTCACTTGCTAAAATAACCGGTGAATATTTAGACTATATAGATCAAAATATTATGGATTTAGAGTTTACCAGTGAGTTTTTGGTAATAGCTGCAGAGTTAATTGAAATTAAGGCAAAGTATCTCTTGCCTAAAGTTGATGATGAAGAGGAAGATGAAGAAGAAAGCCTTGTTGAAAGATTAAAAAAATATCAGCTCTATAAAGAACTTTCCTTTGTCTTAGCTGATGAGTTTGAAACCAAAAGAGATACTTTTGAAAACAGCAGTAATTTGGAGAAGTACCGTAACTTTGAAGAAGAAGTAGTTATCGATATAAATTTAAAAGACTTCAAAGAGATGTATTTAAAGGCACTTTATTCTGATAATGACCTAGAAGATGGTGATATTGAGGAAGTAGAACATATTATTATTGAAAAAATCAAAGTAGAGAAAAAGATAAATGATGTTTTAAATAAGTTAAGCCATTATAAACAGATTAGTTTCTTTAAACTAATCAACGACCACAGCAATATAATGGAGATAGTTGTTACTTTTTTAAGTATATTAGAGTTAATGAAACTAAATAAGGTCAAGGTCTTACAGGATGATCTTTTTTCACCAATTGAGGTTTCATTGGCATAAAGCAGGTGATATAATGAATGGAGAAGATATGGCAAAGATTGAAGCACTGGTTTTTGTAGCAGAAAAACCGGTGGGAATAGATAAACTTTCTCGGGTTTTGGATATGAAAATATCTGAAATAAGACCTATCTTAGAAGAAATAAAAAATGAGTATCAAAAAGACAACCATGGTTTTGAATTTAACAGCTATAATGATCATTATGTATTTGAAACAAAAAAAGATCATGGTGATTTAATCTTAAATTATATGAATGTTTCAAAACACAAAAAGTTAAGTTCTGCTGCCCTAGAAACTCTTGCAATAATAGCTTATGAACAGCCGATTACAAGAAGGGAGATAGAATCTATTAGAGGTGTTAATGTTGAAAGAACACTTTCAACTTTAGAAAAATATGATTTAATTGAAGAAAAGGGAAGAAAAGATTCAATTGGTAATCCGATAATCTATGGTACAACAACAATCTTTTTACAGAAATTTGGTTTAGATGATATTGATGATTTACCGAAGATAGAGGACATAGATTACAAGAGTGTTTTTAATGAAGATTAAAAAAGGAATATTTATCTTTTTAAAGAATATTATATTTAGAGAAAGGATGTCTTTTTGATGGAACGCCTTCAAAAAGTGATGGCTCATGCTGGAGTAGCTTCTCGTAGAAAGTCAGAGGAGATTATTGCAGCTGGCCGAGTGAAGGTAAATGGTAAAACAGTCACTGAAATGGGAACAAAGGTTGATCCCCAAAATGATATAATTGAAGTAGATGGAAAAGAAATTTCCAAAGAAAAGAAAGTATACTATAAATTATATAAACCAACTGATTTTGTAACAACTGTTGATGACCCCCAAGGAAGAGAAACGGTATTAGATTTGATTGATGATATTAAACAGAGAGTATATCCAGTCGGTAGGTTAGATATGGATAGCAGTGGTCTGCTTATCCTGACAAATGATGGAGATTTAACATATAAGATAACTCATCCTTCACATGAACTAAAAAAAGAGTACGAGGTTGTAATAAATGGTAAGCTAAATTCAATTAATTTAAATAAATTCAGACAGGGGATAAAGTTACAAGAAGGGAAGACCTCTCCTGCTAGAATTTATAAGATAAATGAGGATAGTAAAAACACAACTTATAAAGTCACAATTCACGAAGGAATGAACCGGCAGATTAGACGGATGTTTAATAAGTTAGGATACAATGTGGTGAGCTTGAAAAGAGTTAGAATAGGTAATATCACTTTAGGAAGTTTGAGACCTGCAGAGTACAAGCCGATCGGTAAAGAGGATCTACAAGATCTATTAAGGTTACTTTAATAACCTATGTAGTATAATACAAGGGGGAGATTACATGGAAACATTAAAAGTTTCGGGTTCATCTAATCCTAAATCTGTAGCTGGGGCAATCGCTGCAGTGGTTCGTGATGAAGGAAAGGTTGAATTACAAGCGATAGGAGCTGGAGCAATTAACCAAACGGTTAAGGCTATTGCAATTTCCAGAGGATATGTAGCTCCTTTGGGAGTAGACTTAATTATGATACCTGAATTTATTGAAATAGATGTTGATGATGAGGTTAGAACAGCAATTAAGTTCACTGTTTCACCCAGAAGACAATAAAAATATATATTTATTTAACTATAATGACTCTGGGCCTATCCTATGTATGGGATAGGTTTTTTCTTGTAGATAAAGTAAATGATGACGAGGTGAATATATTTGTTTTTAAAAAAGGTAAAAATAAAAGGATTTAAATCATTTGCAAACACAATTAACTTTAAATTTAATATTCCACTAACAGCTATTGTTGGACCTAATGGCAGCGGGAAAAGCAATGTAGTTGATGCTGTCCGCTGGGTATTAGGTGAACAAAGTGCTAAGAACTTAAGGGGTTCAGAGATGGCAGATGTAATATTTTCAGGTAGTCAAAAACTACCTGCAGCTACATCTGCTGAGGTATCACTATTTTTAGACAACTCTGAACGGATATTAGATATTGAGACTGATGAAGTAAAGATCTCCAGAGAAGTAACAAATGACGGTCAAAGTGATTATTTGATAAATGACAGTAAGTGCAGGCTAAAAGATGTAAACGAACTGCTTATGGATACCGGTTTAGGTAATAATTCCTATTCAATAGTAAGCCAGGGGAAAATAACTCAAATAATTAATTCTAAACCGGAGAATCTAAGAGAATTATTTGAAGAGGCAGCCGGGATCAGCAAACATAAATCCAGAAAAAAGGATGCTGAAAAAAGGCTTGAAAATACAAACTCTAACTTACAAAGAATAAAGGATCTAGTCTGGGAATTAGAAAAACAGTTTGAAAAAATAACAAAAGAAGCCAAAAAAGCAAAAAAATATAAGAGTTTAAAAAGTGAATTAAAAGGTATAGAGATCAACCTATTATTAGACCAGCATCAGGAGTTATCTGATAGTATTGCAGAATTAGAAGTCAAAAAAAACAATTTAGAAGGTATAATAAACAAAAAAGAAACAGTTTCTGAAAATAAAAAAGAAAAACTACATATTAAAAAAGAAGAATTAAGAGACCTAGAAGTAAAGTATGATGATAAAAAGGATGAATTTTACCAGCTTAAAACAAAGAACGAAGAAGTTAAAAACAGAATTAATATAATAAAAGAACGCAAAAAAAACTTAATTAGGGAAAAAGAAAACTTAAGTGAAGAAATAGAAAGGCTAAAAGATGAATACAGCAAAAATGAAACAACACTTGCTAACTTAGAAAATAAGTTAAAAGACCAAGAAAACCAGTTAAATATTTTAGCTGAAAAAAAAGATAGTATTGAAAAAGACTATAACTCCCGAGTTAAAAAGCTGAAAGTACTAAGAAACAAACTGAATAACTATCGCGAAAACTTAATTGAAGAAAATGTAGATATAAACCAACTAAAAAGAGACTTTGATAAGCTAAAAGAAAAAATAAAGTATCGTCAAAGGGCATTTTCTGACCTACAGGATCAAAAAGAACAGATTTTAACTAAAAAAGCCCATATAAATAACAAAATAGAGTTAAATGAAAAAGAACATAAAAAAACTCTTCAACAGTTAGAAGAAAATATAAGTGATTATCAAGACTTAAAACAAAAACTTGACGGTTATCAAAAAGAATATGATAAATTAGAGTCTGAATATGAAGAAATTCAGGATAAACTCTATCAAAAAAAATCACGTATGGAATTTATAAAAGAACTTAAAAAAGATTACTCCGGTTTCTATAAAGGAGTAAAGTCAATTTTAAAAAGAGCTGATAAGTTTCCTGAGATGTATGGAGCAGTTGCTCAATTAATTGATGTTAATAAAGAATATGAGACTGCTGTTGAGACTACTTTAGGGAACAAACTACAAAACATTGTAGTTGAGGATGATAGTACTGCTCAAAGCTGTATTAACTATCTCAAAGAAAATAATAAGGGAAGAGCAACCTTTTTACCGATTAAGTCAATAATAAATTATGGGAAAATTAATACTTCAAAATTTGATAATGTTGATGGCTTTTTGGGTTTAGCCTGTGATTTTGTTGATTATGAAAAAAAATATAAAGATGTAATGGAATCTCTATTAGGTAATACAATTATTTCAAAAGATCTAGATTGTGCAGTAAAAATTTCTAATATAATTAACAAAAAACATAAAATCGTTACAAAAGATGGAGATGTAATCTATCCTGGTGGTTCATTATCAGGTGGTAGTAAAAATAAAAAGAAAAATGACCTATTAAGCAGAGACCGTGAGATAAAAGAGTTAAAAGAAGAGATAAACAGATTAAATGATAAGATTGATCAAATTGTAAAAGACGGACTTGATATAAAAGATAAGATAAATACTTTAAAAGAAAAAGAAGAAAAATTAAAAAATAAATCACAGCAGCTTAAATTAAAAGCTGAAAACTATCAAGAAAAAAATAAAGAACTACAGGCAGAGTATGAAGATACTGTAAAAAGTCTAAAAAATATTGAAGATAAGATTGACAGTGAAAATGAAAGTTTAAAACAACTTAATGAAGAAAAGGAAAACTTAAACAGTATATTTGAAAACAACAGTCAGGATTTTGACCAGGAAAAAAATATTATTAAATCTAAACAGGATGAGATTGATAAACTAAACGATATAATAGAAAGTATTCGAGAAGACCTTACTAATATAAGGGTAGAGTATGCAACTGAACAGGAAAAACATAAAAACTTAAAAAAAGAAATTGAAAGTATTAAAGATAGTTTAAAAGAAAATGAAATTCAACGAGAAGAAAAAATAAAAAGAATAGATGAGATAGATGAAGAAACTAATTCTCTTTTAGAAAGAAAAGATAAGTTCATCGAACAAAGAAAAGACTTTGAATCTGAAATAACACAAAGAGAAAGCAACTTAAAAAAACTTAATAAAAAATTAGGTGAAGTAAGAGAAACTCATGATAAGCTAGAAGAAGAAGTAGAAGTACTTAATACTGAATTAAATGATAAAAAAGATAAATTACATGAGATAAATATTGATTATACCAGAAAAAATGATAAGGTAGAAAGTATTGTAAATCGTCTTCATAATGAATATGAATTCGATGTAGAAAATGATAAATATGAAAATAGAAAAGAAGTTGAAAACAAAGAAGAAGTTGAAAATAAGGTAAATGAACTGAGAAATGAAATATCTAAATTAGGCAATGTTAATACCGGTGCAATTGAAGAATATGAAGAACTTAAAGAAAGACTAGATTATTTACATGAACAACAGGATGATCTTAACTCTGCAAAGGAGTCAATAGTGAATATTATTGATAGAATAGATGAAACAATGATGGATAAGTTCAAAACCTCTTTTTATCAGATTAAAGAAGAGTTTGAAGAATTATTTGTTGACCTATTTAACGGAGGTAAGGCAGAATTAAACTTAGTTGATGAAGAAGCACTCTTAGAAACAGGTGTTGAAATAATTGCACAGCCCCCTGGTAAAAAATTAAAGAAACTCACATTATTATCAGGTGGAGAAAGAGCTCTTACAGCAATTGCTTTAGTATTTGCACTACTTAGAGTTAATCCCAGTCCATTTTATATCTTAGATGAAATCGATGCACCATTAGATGATGTAAATGTTGTTAGATTTTCAAACTTCTTAAGAGAGTATACTGACTTTGCCCAGTTTATTGTTGTAACTCATAGAAAACACATGATGACATCAGTCGATAATATTTATGGTCTAACAATGACCGATCGAGGAGTAACTGAATTAGTTTCTCTAAATTTAAAAGAACAGATTCAATAAGGTACAGGAGGTAAACAAATGTCAATATTTAAAAATGTAAATGAAAAAGAAGATCAAGATAAAGGATTATTTCAAAAACTAAAAAATGGATTGAATAAAACTAAAAAAGGCATTTTTGGAAAAATAAATGATCTTTTCACCGGTGGTAAAGAGTTAAATGATGAATTCTTTTTAGAGTTAGAAGAAGTTCTTATCCAGGCAGATATTGGTGTACAAACCACCATGAAAATGATTGATGACCTAAAATTGAAGATTGAAAAAGAAGATATTGAAACCACTGAAGAGTTTTACGGTGTATTTAAAGAAGAACTAAGTCAGTTTCTACAGGAAGAAAAGGGTGGTTTAACTTTAAATGATGGATTAAATATTATTATGGTAGTAGGAGTAAACGGTTCTGGAAAGACTACTACAATTGCAAAGATAGCAAGTAAGTTTAAAAAAGATGGAAAAGATGTCATGATTGCTGCTTGTGATACCTTCAGAGCTGCTGCAATTGATCAGCTAGAGGTTTGGACTAATCGGTTAGGGGTAAGACTTATTGCTCAAAAAGAAGGTTCAGATGCAGCTGCTGTAGCTTATGATGCAATTCAATCAGCACGTTCTAAAGGTTCTGATGTACTGATTGTTGATACAGCAGGACGCCTTCATACCCAAAAGAATTTAATGGAGGAGTTAAAAAAGGTAAAACGCGTAATCTATAATGAAGCTGAAGAAGCACATAAACAGATTCTTTTAGTCTTAGATGCTACTAATGGTCAAAATGCAATTTCCCAGGCCAAACTATTCCATAAGGCAGTAAATATTGATGGTATTGCCCTAACAAAACTGGATGGAACTGCAAAAGGTGGAGTTGTAATTGCAGTTAAAGATGAACTGGGAATACCGATTAAATTAATCGGTGTTGGAGAAAAGGAAGATGACTTACAGGCCTTTAATCCCGATAATTTTGTAGATGCCTTATTTTCTTAAAAAAATACCCTTGACATAAGGTAAATGATGTATTATACTATGCTCTGTGAGTTACTGTAAAGTAATAATACTTAACAAGCATGGTGGTTGAAATGTTAGACAAAACAATTGAAGTCAGTATGTTATATGATTACTACGGTAAACTACTGACAGATAAACAAAAAGAAGTGATCGAACTGTACTTTTATCAGGACTTATCACTCGGTGAAATTGCTGATAATTTAGATATCAGCCGTCAGGGTGTATATGATCACCTACACCGGGCTGAAGATACTTTAAAAAAGTATGAAGATAAACTACAGTTGGTTGCAAGAAATAAAAAGAATATAATTATAGTAAATGAATTAATAGATTTTCTAGATGGAAATCAAGAGATTGACCAAAAAACTAGATCTTTTTTATTAAAAAAACTAAAAGAGATGAATAAAAATATTTAAGCTGGAGGTCTTTTTTAAATGATTTTTTCTGGATTAGCAGAAAAACTGCAGAGTACTCTTAAAAAATTGAGTAGTAAGGGTAAGTTAAATGAAAAGGATGTTGATTCTGCCTTAAGAGAGGTTAAACTTGCTCTACTAGAAGCAGATGTAAACTATAAGGTAGTTAAAAACTTAATCAATAATATAAAAGAAAGAGCAGTTGGCCATGAGGTAATGGAAAGTTTAACCCCTGGTCAGCAGGTTGTAAAAATAGTTAATGAAGAGTTAACAAAGTTAATGGGTGGACAGCAGAGTGAAATTAATATTTCGCCAGAACCCCCGACTTTAATTATGTTAGTCGGCCTACAGGGTTCAGGTAAGACAACTACTGCTGGTAAATTAGCTAAGATGTTTAAAAAAGAGGGCAAAAACCCATTATTAGTTGCCGGTGATATTTACAGGCCTGCTGCTATAAGACAGCTTCAGGTTTTAGGAGAACGTTTAGAAATCCCAGTATTTTCAATGGGAGATAAGCAAAACCCCGTTGATATAATAAAGGCTGGTCTGTCAAAGGCTGAGTCTGCCGGTAATGATATAGTCATATTAGATACTGCAGGACGACTTCATATTGATGAAGAGATGATGGATGAACTGCAGGATATAAAAGAAAGCACAGAACCGGATGAAATTCTTTTAGTTGTTGACTCTATGACAGGTCAGGATGCAGTTAATGTATCTGAGAACTTTGATAAAAAACTCGGTGTTAATGGAGTTGTATTAACAAAACTTGATGGTGATGCCCGTGGTGGTGCAGCACTTTCAGTTAAAGCTGTAACCGGAAAACCGATTAAGTATATCGGTACCGGTGAAAAGTTAGATGACTTTGAAACCTTCCATCCCGACCGTATGTCTAATAGAATATTGGGTATGGGTGATGTGTTAAGCTTAATAGAAAAAGCTGAACAGTCAATTGATAAAGAAAAGGCTAAAAAGTTAGAAGAAAGATTAAAAAATAATCAGTTTACCTTTGAAGATTTTTTAGATCAGCTTGAACAGTTAAGAGATATGGGTCCACTTGAAGAGATTATGGGGATGATACCCGGAATGAGTGGGGCAAAACAGCTTAAAAACTTACAGGTTGATGAAAAACAACTCGATCATATTGAAGCTATCATTAATTCGATGACCAAGGAAGAAAAGGTTGATCCTAAATTGATAAACGGAAGCCGCAGAAAAAGAATTGCAAAGGGCAGTGGAACAAGTATTCAAGAGGTTAACAGACTCCTAAAACAGTATAGAGAAACAAAGAAGATGATTAAAAAGTTCAATGGTTCCAAAGGTAAAGGTTTAATGGGTAAGATGAACTTACCGTTTTAATATAAATTAATGACTTTAATTTTTTCAAGGAGGTGAAGTTTAATGGCTGTTAAGATTAGACTTAAAAGAATGGGTAAAAAAAGAAGTGCATCATATAGATTGGTGGTTTCAGATTCACGTAATGCTCCAATCGGTAAATTTATCGAGGAGTTAGGATATTATGATCCTACTACTGAACCAGAAACATACAAGATTGATGAAGAAAAAGCACTTAAATGGTTAAACAATGGTGCAAAACCATCTAATACTGTTAAGAGTTTATTAAAGAAATCAGGTATTTATAAAAAGTTTCTAAATCAGGAATAGTAAAAGGAGGTTACTCCTGTGGATGAATTAGTAGAAGTAATTGCAAGAAATATTGTGGATAAACCAGAGGAAGTAAGAACCAAAAAGATTGAAGAGGATAATACTACTTTAATTGAGCTATCAGTTGCCGAAGATGATATGGGTAAAGTGATCGGTAAACAGGGTAGAATTGCAAGAGCAATCAGGAAAGTAGTAAAGGCTTCAGCTACTAAAGAAGGTAAAAAGGTTGAGGTTAAAATTAAATAAATTTGGTGAATTATTATGAAAGATTTAGTTATCTTAGGAAAGATTACAAAAAATCAGGGTAATAAGGGTGAATTACGAGTAACCCCATATACAGATGATTTAAGAAGATTTGAGCTTTTAGAATCTGTATATTTAGTAAAACCTGATCATAGTAAAAAAACAAAAAAACTAATTGAAGATATTTGGTATCATAAAAGCTTTGTTATACTTAAACTTAAAGGCATAGACGATATTGGTGCAGCCTTAAAGTATAGGAACTATGAAGTTATGATTAAAGAAGATGAACTTTTACCACTAGCTGAAGAACAATATTATATCGACGACCTTATTGATATGGAAGTACTGCTTCCTGATGAAAGTATCTTAGGCAAAGTGCTAAATGTATTAGATACTAAAGGGACCGATATTTTAGTTGTGAAAGGTCATAAAAAAGAGTATATGATTCCAATGAGTAAAGAATATATTATAGAAATTGATCTTGAAAATAATAAGATATACATTGACCCAGTAAATAATATACTAGACTTATAATCTTAGGGGGATAAAAATGCAGTTTGATATTTTAACATTGTTTCCTGAAATGTTTAAAGGCCCCTTTTCAGACAGTATTATAAAAAGAGCAGTGGATAATAACATACTAAAGATTAACTTAATTGATATAAGAGATTATACAACAGATAAGCACAATACTGCTGATGACTCTCCTTATGGTGGTGGGGCAGGTATGGTTTTAAAGGTTGAACCGATTTATTATGCCCTCAAAGATATTACAGATGATTTTAAAGATAATACTACAAACATCTTATTAACTCCACGCGGTAATCAGTTAAACCAGGATATGGTTAAAACATTTAGCAAAAAAAAACGTATGGTTTTGATCTGTGGACACTATGAAGGTATAGATGAAAGAATAAGAGTTAACTTTGTTGATCATGAGGTATCAATTGGAGACTATGTACTTACAGGTGGAGAAATACCTGCTATGGTATTGGTTGATGCAGTTTCCCGGATGATACCAGATGTACTTGGTACTGAAGAATCTAAAAAACACGACTCTTTTTATAATGGATTATTAGACTACCCACACTATACAAGACCAAGAGAGTTTAAAGACATGAAGGTTCCAGAAGTACTAACAAGTGGTAATCATCAGTTAATAGATAGATGGCGTAAAAAAGAAGCCTTAAAAAGGACATTTTTAATGAGGCCTGATTTATTAGATGAATCTAAATTAACAGAAACTCAAAAAGAGCTGCTAGAGGAAATAAAAAAAGAAGTTGAAGGAGATCCTAATAATGAATGAAAATGTATTTATTGCACTACTTCATCATCCAGTATATAATAAGGATGGTGATATAATAACAACTACAGTAACTAATTATGATCTACATGATATTTCCAGAGCAGCAAGGACTTATGGTATAAACAAGTATTATGTAGTAAATCAGCTTAAATCACAGCAGGCTTTAGTAAAAAGAATGAGTGATTACTGGACAAGTGGATTTGGAGCTGATTATAATAATACCAGACATGAAGCCTTTAAAGTTATGGAAATTGCAGATACCTTAAATGATTCAGTAGAAGATATCGAAGAAAGAACTGGTAAAAAGCCTATTATAGTTACTACTAGTGCTAAAAAAAGCAAAGATACTATATCATTTAATAACTTAAGAGAAGAGATCAATCAAACTGACAGTCCATATTTGATAATATTTGGAACCGGTTGGGGATTAACAAAAGAAATTATTGATAGGTCTGATTATCTTTTAGAACCGATCGAAGGTAATACAGACTATAATCATCTTTCGGTCAGAAGTGCTGCTTCAATAATAATGGATAGACTTCTGTCCTAATAAATATTAAAGATTACTTGTTACTGAAAGGAGGTACGATGATGAATATTATCGACAACATAAATAATGAAAACATGAGAGACGATATACCAGAATTTATTGCTGGTGATACTGTTCGTTTAAAGGTTAAAGTTGTTGAAGGTGGTAAAGAAAGACTTCAACAGTATGAAGGAGTTGTAATATCAAGAAAAGGCACCAGCGCAAGTGAAACCTTTACGGTTAGAAAGTTTTCTCACGGTGTAGGAGTTGAAAGAACATTTGCGGTACATTCTCCTAAAATTAAAGAGTTTGAGGTTTTAAGAAAAGGGGATGTAAGAAGAGCTAAATTATATTACCT
>JBNJDV010000021.1:0-21143 GCA_051745185.1 Bacillota bacterium | reverse complement strand
TAAAAATAAAAAAATAGAAGTTGATTTTAAAGGCGGCCATGCCGGCGGTGATGAAAAACTAATTGAATCTTTTGCAGATTTTCTTTTCAATAGAAAAAAAAATAGGACAAATCTAATAACTTCGTTAGAAAGTCATTTTGCAGCTTTAGCAGCTGAACAATCTAGAAAAGAGGATAGAGCAGTATATTTAGATGAATTTAGGAGGAAAACAAGTGAATAAGATTGGAATATTAGGTGGAATGGGCTGGCATTCTACCTCAATATATTATAATAAATTAAATAGTTATATAAATAAAAAAAATAAAAAGGAAGTTACACCTGAGATAATAATATATTCTGTAAACTTTAAAAAAATTTTAAAGTATCAAAATGAAGAAAATTGGAAGAAAGTTACAGAAATTCTTATTCCTAAAGCAGTATTGATTGAAAAAATGGGAGCAGACATTTTAGTAATTACTTCTAACACAGTACATAAAATTGTTGATGATTTACAAAATAATATTTCTATTCCTATTGTTAGTATAGTAGATGTTGTAGGGAAAGCACTTAAAAATAGTTGGTGTAAAAAATCAGGCTTGCTTGCAACCAAGTATTTAATCAATGATGGTTTTTATCAAAAGATACTTGAAAATGAATATAATCAAAAGATTGTACTACCATCACCTAGTGAGATCGAAGAATTAAATAACATTATAGTAAATGAATTAGTCGATAATGAAATAAATATGGGTTCTAAGTTTTATATAAATAGTATTATAGATAATTTGCTACATAAGGATATTGATTCATTGATTTTAGGTTGCACGGAACTAGGTTCGATTATTGATAATATTCCTTCCCATGAAGTGAAAATTATAAACAGTCTAGAACTTCATATTCAGGAGATTGTTAATTTGGTATTTAGAAAAAATTTGTAAATGATATTGATTTCATATAAACTATAAAAAAAGAAAAAAATATTAAGGGGTTGAAAGGGGTATTGAATGCAGTTTCTGGAAGATAGATCAACAAACAATAAAAAACTACTATTAATATTTATTATCACTATTGCAATAATGTTTATATCATTATTTGTAGGTAGATATAATATTCCTATATCTAAGTTTATTAAAGGATTTAATTTAAATGATATGGAAAAATCCGTTTTTTATTATATTAGATTACCCAGAGTACTTTTAGTAATGGGTGTTGGTGCAGCCTTATCAGTTGCTGGTGCAAGCTATCAAAGTACTTTTAGAAATCCACTTGTATCACCAGATATTTTAGGTGTTTCTGCCGGTGCTAGTTTTGGTGCTGCTTTAGGTATGATTTTATCTTTTCAATCATTATCATATATATATATGTTAGCGTTTATTTTTGGTATTGTAGCTGTGTTTTTAACCTATTTTATTTCAAAATTAGGAAAGACAAATATGATAATGATGATGGTTTTGTCTGGAATAGTTGTTAGTTCATTGTTTAATGCCTTTATTTCAATTTTAAAGTATATGGCTGACCCTTACGAAAAATTACCAGGGATTGTCTTTTGGCTGATGGGTGGATTCAGCAGAACTGGTTGGGATGAATTAATCTTTGCCGCCCCATTTATAGTTTTAGGGATCATAATAATATTATTAATACGTTGGCATTTGAATGTTATGTCAATGGGAGAAGAAGAAGCTATATCGATGGGGGTTAATGTTAAACTTATTAGAAGTGTTATGATAATATTTAGTACCCTAATGGTATCAGCATCAGTAGCAACTGTTGGTCAAGTTAGCTGGGTTGGATTAGTTGTCCCTCATATTTCTAGATTTATAGTAGGAGCGGACCATAGATATATGGTTCCCGCCTCAGGATTATTAGGAGCAAGCTTTTTATTGCTTATGGATGATATAGCGAGAAGTTTAACAGGAGCTGAGATACCAATAAGCATTATAACAGCATTATTAGGTGCTCCATTTTTTGCATACTTACTAATTTCACAAAAAAACAGCGGTTGGAATCGATAAATAAATGAAAGGGTGAAAGTTTTGGTTAAGGTTGCATTACTTTCTATAAGAGATAGTTATTATAAAGAAGGTTTTAATGAACGTAATAGAGAATTGGTTAAAAATTTAGCTTCAAGTGTTAAGGGTGAAAAAGTATATTTTAAATCAATTGATAATAGATATGAAAAAGTTAAAGAAGAACTATTTGAATTAAGTGTAACTAGACAGGCTGATTTAATATTAACAAGTGGTGGGGCGGGTCTATCACCGAAAGATTTAGTTCCTGAAGCAACTCAAGATGTTATGGAAAAAGAAGTTCCGGGGATACCAGAAAAGATGAGAAGAGTTGTGTCTGAACATGATCCGAAAGCTTGTATTTTTAGAGGGAAAGCAGGAATTAATAAAGAGAGCTTGATTATCAATTTACCTTCAGATCCTATATTAGTTGAGAACTGTTTAGACTCTATCAAAGAAGTAATTCCAGAAGCTATTAAAATGTTAAAAAGTAGTTAATTATTAAGGGGGAGTTTTCATTGTTAACTTACCACAGATTGAAAAGTGAAAAACTGCCATTATATGAATATGAACCTTGGAAGATTACTGAAGAAGAATTTAAATTAAGAAATAATCATCACAATGAAACTATATTTTCTTTAGGTAATGGTTATATGGGTTTAAGGGGCACTTTTGAAGAAGATATTGAAGATCCTTTATTGGAAACAACTCCCGGCTTTTATATAAATGGCATCTATGAAAACGAAGAAATTATATATGGTGAGTTTGCTCCAAAACAACCCCAGGAGTATCAATCAATGATAAATCTTATGGATTGGAAGACAATTAATATCTTCGTTGATGATGAAAGGTTTGATTTATCTAGAAGTAAAATTTTAAAATATAAAAGAGTATTAGATTTTAAAAATGGTATCTTAAAAAGAAATCTTATTTGGGAAAACAGCAATGGTAAAAAAGTAGGCATTGAAATAAAAAGATTGATTTCTTTTAAACATAAACATATTGGAGCAATTAATTATAGGGTTAGTGCTATTAACTTTGATGGTAAAATCAAAGTAATTAGTACACTAAATGGTGATGTAAAAAACCACCATCATTTAAAAAATATAAAAACTTTAAATATAGAAAAAATAGGTATAAAAAACAACTATCTAAATTTGTTAATGAAAACTAAAAATTCCAAAATTTCAGTTGGAAGTAAAGTATATAATAAAATCAATGGTATTAATAGTTCATCTTTAGTTGTAACTGATAAATTAAATAAAGATAAGGTTGATCAAATTTTTGAGGTTGAAATAAATAAAGATGAGTCATTTGTATTAAATAAATTTGCTGCATTTTATACATCAAGAGATATTGATAAAAATAAAATATTAAAAAAATGTAAAGAGGATTTAGATTTTGTAATTAATAGGGGTTTTGAATATCTTAAAAGGTCACAAAAAGAGTATTTAGATAACTTCTGGAAATTTTCAAATGTTAAAATAGAAGGTGATAAATCATTACAGCAGGCTTTTAGATTTAACGCACTTCAGATCTTACAGTCTACTGGAACAGATGGAAAAACAAATGTTGCTGCTAAAGGCTTAACCGGGGAATATTATGAAGGACATTATTTTTGGGATACAGAAACATATATTATTCCATTTTTTATATATAGTCATCCTGATATAGCAAAACAACTCTTGAATTACAGATATAAAATATTAGATGCAGCCCGTGATAATGCTGAGCGAATGAAATTAGATGGAGCATTATACCCCTGGAGAACTATAAATGGTAAAGAAGCTTCAGGTAATTTTTTGGGTTCAACAGTTCAGTACCATATTAATGCCGATATTGCATATGCAATATATAACTATGTAAATGTAACCCAAGATAAGGATTTCTTATATAAAAAAGGTGCGGAAATTTTATTTGAAACAGCTAGAATGTGGATTAGTTTAGGACATTTTGAAGAAATGAAAAATGATAAATTTTGTATAAATGAAGCATGTGGTCCTGATGAATATAAACCTGGTGTTAATAACAACTGTTATACTAATTACATGGCAAAATTCAATTTAGAATTTGCTGTAGATGTATTTAAAGAGCTAAAAGAAAAAGATCCTGAAAGATTAAAAGAAATTAAATATATTATTAATCTCTATGATGATGAAGTACAAAAATGGATGGATGCAGCAGATAATATGTATCTTCCGTACAATAAAAAATTAGAAATAAACCCACAGGATGATTCATTTATTTATAAAGAAGATATTGATATTGAATCAATACCTATTGATGAGCTACCCCTAGTTAAAAATTGGCATCCTTTAACTATTTGGAAGTATAAATTAATAAAACAGGCTGATGTAATACTATTAATGTTATTTATGGGAAATCAGTTCAGTACTGAACAAAAGAAAAGAAATTATGATTACTATGAACCAAAAACAACCCATGATTCATCACTATCACCATCAATATACAGTATAATAGCTTCTGAAATTGGCTATCATAATGATGCTTATAATTACTTTTTACAGACTGCAAGGTTAGATTTAGATGACTATAATGAAAATGCATATCAAGGTCTACACACAGCCTGTATGGGAAGCAATTGGATGGTTCTAGTTCAGGGTTTTGCCGGAATGAGGAATTATGATGATCTTTTAACTTTCAAGCCTTATTTACCAAAACAGTGGGAGGGTTATGAGTTCAAAATAAAGTATAGGGAGTCATTACTTAAGGTTCATGTTAAAAGAGACTATACAGAATATAATTTAGTTGAAGGAGATAAAATATACTTTAAACATAAAACAAAAGAGATTACATTAGATCAAAACAATGATTATGTTAAAGTAAGATAGGAGAATTTATATATGCTAAATTTAGCTGAAAAAGATGCAAAAATATATATAATACTGGCAATAGGTGTGTTTATAATTGCTTTTTCTGGAATAATAATTAAAGTAATAACTGCTCCAGCTTTAATTATTGCTTTTTATAGGGTGTTTTTAACAGCTTTATTTTTAACCCCACTTTTTTTTACAAAATATAGGGGTTCATTAAAGTACTTTTTAGATATTAGGCCTGCATTAGTTGGTTTCATGTTAGCTTTACATTTTTTTGCCTGGATATCTGCAGTACAGTTTACTAATGTTGCTAATGCAGTCATTTTTATAGCAATTCAACCTCTTTTTACACTACTATTAGAATATCTTTTTGCAAGAGAAGATATAAGAAAAGGAGCGATTGCAGGAGTTATTTTTGCATTAATAGGTAGTGTAATAATTAGTTATTCTGATTTTCATATAATATTAACTAGATTTTATGGAGACATGTTAGCTATATTAGCTGCTTTTTTAGCTGCTTGTTATTTGTTTTTGGGAAGAAGTTTCAGGAAAAAAATAAAGTATATTCCTTATATATATATTGTTTATACATACTGTGCTTTCTTTTTATTTATCTTTGTTTTGATATCAGGCAAACCATTTACAGGATATAGTAATATTAATTATTTTTATATTTTATTACTTGCTTTAGGACCAACCCTAATAGGACATTCTATATTAAATTTATCAATCAGATATGTGCCAGCAACTATTGTTTCTCTCGCTATTTTAGGAGAACCTATAATGACTACAATATTAGCAGTTATTATATTAAAAGAAACATTAACTACTGCTACAATGATTGGGGGAGCTTTAATACTTTATGGTATATTTAAAGCCATTAATCAAACGAGGAATAATAATAGAAAATTAAATGAGGGTATAAGTGATGTCTAATAAAAAATTTAATATATTTAAAAACAAATATAGTGTTGTCCTATTAGCTATTATTGCATGTGTTTTATGGGGAAGTGCTTTTCCTTCGTTAAAGGTTAGTTATTCTTTACTGAATATAGAAAAAAGTGGTCCGTTTACAAAAATGTTGTTTGCTTCCTTTAGATTTATGTTGGCCTCTTTTATGCTACTGTTATTTATTATAATTAAAACAGGATTTAAAAAGTTAAAATTAAAAAAAGAAGTTTATTATAAGTTAATAATTTTAGGTTTAATTCAAACTTTTGCTCAATATGCATTTTTTTATAATGGACTTGCTAAGACTACAGGTGTAAAGGCTTCAATACTAGTTACTTCAGGTATATTTTTTACAGTCATTGCATCACATTTTTTATATTCAGATGACAGATTAAACAAAATAAAGTTGTTTGGATTAATATTAGGATTTAGCGGGGTTATTATTATTAATTTGAGCAGAGGAAATTTTAATTTTATTTTTAATTTAACCGGAGAAGGATTTATTATAATGACTGGTATAATGAGTACAATAGCTATTTTATATGTGAAACACCTTTCTGACAATATTGATATTATGATTATTACAGCTTATCAGATGTTATTTGGCTCTGTTACTTTATTTATGGTTTCATTAATTGGAACTGATATTAATGCTATTCAGTTTAATACAAACAGCACATTATTATTAGTTTATTTAGCTTTTATTTCAGCTGCGGCATTTGCCTTATGGTATAGTCTGATAAAGTATAATAAAGTAGGTTATATAACAATCTATAAATTTATTACACCAGTTAGTGGAGTCTTTTTATCTGCGTTCTTTTTAGTTAATGAATCTATAAATATCTATGCCTTAATTGCTCTTGTTTTAGTATCAATTGGAATTGTAATTATAAATATGCCGGAAAGATATTTATCAAAAAGAGCTGTTTATAATGAGGGGGGAGAAGGATAAATATGAGAAAAAGTATTTTTAATAAATCAAAAGAGCTTGAGAAAGATATAAATGAATATCTTGATAATGTTGAGGAAGCTTTACTTATTTTCAAAAGAGATATTAATCGTTATTTTGAAGGGAACTATGATTTATTTGAAGAGAACCTAAATGATATTTTAGAAATTGAAAATAAAGCTGATAAACTGTTAAAAGATATAAAATACAAACTGTATACCTATATGTTAATTCCTGAAGCTAGAGGAGACGTACTTTCCTTACTTGAAACAATGGATAATGAGGTTGATTTATGTAAAAAAGTACTAATGCAGTTTTCAATTGAAAAACCAGAAATAAGGGACTTTGTATTAGCTGAGTTTAAGGATTTAACAAAACAGTCTATTAATTCAGCTGAAGAAGTGGTTAAGGGTATAAGAACATACTTTGAAGAGATATCAATGGTTAATGATTATGTCAATAAAGTACACTTTTATGAGCATGAAGCTGATAAAATAGAGGAAAGAATAAAAAGAAAAGTTTTTAATACAGATGAAATAGACGAATTTTCTAAGCGGGTTCATTTAAGACATTTTTCAGAGAGAATTGCATATTTTTCTGATTTAGCCGAAGAGATTAGTGAGAAATTGTCTGTAGCTGCAATAAAGAGGTCAATTTAGATATATAATATAGTAGGGAGGATTGAGCAGAATGGTATCTTTACTATTTATTTCCAGTGGGTTGTTTTTAGGGTGGTCTTTAGGTGCTAATGATGCAGCTAATTTATTTGGGACTGCTGTGTCTACTAAGATGGTCAGATTTACAACAGCAGCAGTCATTATAAGCATATTTGTTATTATTGGTGCTGTATTTGGTGGAACCGGAACAACCGAAACATTGGGAACTTTAGGTGATGTAGACACATTACCTGGCGCTTTTATAGTAGCTTTAGCAGCAGCTTTAACAGTATATTTAATGACTAATTATAAGCTGCCTGTATCAACTACACAATCTATTGTAGGAGCAATAATAGGATGGAATTTATTTAGCGGAAATAGTACTGAATTAGGTGTATTAACAAAAATAGTTGGAACCTGGATATTTTCTCCACTGTTATCAGCCGTCTTTGCAATATTCTTTTTTAAAGCTGCTGAATATATTATAAACAATGTAAAAATACATTTGTTTAAAATAGATATGTACACTAGAATTTGTTTGCTTTTAGTAGGAGCTTTTGGAGCATATAGCTTAGGAGCAAATAATATTGCAAATGTAATGGGGGTTTTTACGAAGACTTCTGTTATTGGAGGATTAGATTTAAATGTTATATACCTTTCCAGTACACAAGTATTATTTCTTTTGGGAGGTATCGCAATCTCAGTTGGGGTTTTTACTTACTCTAAGAGAGTTATGACCACTGTAGGAAAAAGTATTTTCAAAATTTCCCCGGTGGCCTCTCTCATAGTTGTTCTGTCAAGTTCTGCAGTCTTATTTGTTTTTGCGTCAGAGGAACTACAGTCTATATTAATCACTCTTGGATTACCAACCTTTCCCTTGGTGCCAGTTTCTGGATCACAGGCTGTTGTCGGAGCCGTGATGGGAATAGGATTAGCAAAAGGAGGGAGAAACATTAATTATAAGTTATTAGGAAAAATAGGAGTTGGATGGTTATTAACCCCAGTTTTAGCTTTAGTTATTTCATATATAGCATTATTTTTTATGCAAAACGTATTTATGCATCAGGTGTTTGTGTAGAAATTCCCATATTGGTTTGGACTTTTTCAATATTATAATTCAATTTTTGCATTGCGGGAATTTTTGCAATATATAGGGATAATCCTAATGAAGATATTCCTGCTCCCAAAAATAAAGTATATACTGGAACTATATCAAGTAAGTATCCAGTAAGAGCCACTGAAATTGGTACTAAAGCCTGGGACATTGTTGATAAGAGTCCTGTGATTCTTCCCCTTAAATTATCAGGTATTAATCTCTGGAGCAAGATACTAATTGGTACATTAACAACTGCATTTAAAATACCGACTATAAATAAGATTAACATTAATGAATAATAAATTGTCATTATTGAAGCATTTTCAATAAAATAAGGTAATAGAGGTACTGCAACTATTATCATTAAGAGGCTTTGAGAACTAAGAGAATATAATAAGACTTTAAAATAATTTTTAATTTCAGGGATTTGACTTAGAATTATAGAACCAACTACAGCCCCAGCTGGAAAAATAGATTGAGCATATCCATAGAGTTGACTGTTTACCCCTAGCAGTTCCTTATAAACAAAAGGAAGTCCCAAAATTACTAAACCGGTAGAGACAAAATTTAAAAAAAGCGCTATCGTAAAAAGAGATACAAGTTCTTTTTTCTGCCATAAAAAGTTAAGTCCAAATGTAATTTCATTAAGTATAGTTGGATTATTTTCTATTTCCGTTTCGATCTTTACAGGTGGAATATTAATAAATATTTCAGAAAAAGCAGAAAGTAAAAATGAGATACCGTTGATAAAGAATACCCCTGCTATACCAAAACTAGCTATTAAAATACCTCCTACTGCTGCTCCAATTATTTGGGTGAAATTCATACTAAAATGGTTAAGAGAATTTGCTTTTTGTAAAAGTAGATCGTCTACAATATTTGGTATGGAAGCAGTAACAGCAGGATTAAAAAAGGAAGTACAGATTGCTATTAAGACAGTAGCTAAACCAATATGAAAAAAGTTAGCAGTATCTATGTAAATAGTATAACCAAGCCAGAGGACAATAAAACCTCTTAATATATCCATATATATTATTAATTTCTTGCGGTCAAACTTATCAGCAATTACACCACTAAAAGGTCCAATTAAAACTCCTGGTAAAGTAGATAAAAGTAATATTAGACCGGTAGCCGAACCACTACCAGTTATATCTAATACAAACCAGACTAGGGCTATATAATGGATACCATTACCTATTCTAGAAATAAAACCACCAAAAAATAATAGGATAAAATCTTTGTTTTTTAGAAGTTTTAAATTGGTTTTTTTCATGATATTGCCTCCATAAATTAAATTCTATAATCATTATAAGTAAAAAAATAAATTATGTCAAGATTATAATTAAAAAAATTAATAAATATATTTAAATAATTAAAAAAACATCCAATATTATTAAGTATTTGAATCGTGTTTGTCTTTATTTATTAAAGGATTTAGGGGGTTATTGTAGAAATTATAAAATTACAGAGCATGAAAAATATATTTATAGTTATTAATAAATCAGGGGGGGATAAAAATTGAAAACACTTGCTTTAATTCTTGCAGGTGGAAGGGGTTCAAGACTAGATATATTATCTGAACATAGAGCTAAACCCAGTGTCCCTTTTGCTGGCAAGTACAGACTAATTGATTTTGTATTAAGTAACTGCGTTAACTCAGGTATATATAATGTTGCTGTTTTTACACAATATCTACCTTTATCTTTAAATGATCACATTGGTATTGGTAAACCATGGGATTTAGACCGCAAATATGGTGGTATAACTATCTTACAACCTTATACTGGAAAAGAAGGTGGATGGTATAAAGGTACTGCTCATGCTATATATCAAAACATGAGTTATCTTAGAGGTCAAGATGCTGAATATGTTTTAATATTATCAGGAGATCATTTATATAAAATGAATTATGATAAAATGGTTGAAGAGCATATTGATCGAAATGCTGATTTAACAATAGCTTCTCAAAGAGTTCCCCAGAAGGAAGCCAGTAGGTACGGTATTTTAGATACCGATAAAACTGGTAAAATAACTGATTTTTTGGAAAAACCAGAAAATCCCCCTAATAATTTAGCTTCTATGGGGATATATGTGTTCTCAAAAGATGTATTAGTGAATGCATTGAAAAGATACTGTAGTGCCGAGAAATCAGACTTTGGCCATCATGTAATACCACCGATGATTGAAAATAATTCTGTGTATGCTTATGAATATGAAGGTTTTTGGCGTGATGTTGGAACCTTAGAATCTTTTTGGGAAACAAGTCTATCTTTAACAGAACCATTACCTGAGTTAGATCTTTATGACAATGATTGGAAAATTCATACTAAAAGTGTTGAAAAACCTCCGGTTAAGTTTGGACCAAATGGTAAGGCATCGAATAGTCTTTTATCTAATGGTGCAATAATAAATGGAATAGTTGAAGATTCAATAATTTCACCGGGAGTTTATATTGAAGAAAATGTAGTTGTAAAAGACTCGATAATATTTAATGATACACATATTGAGGAAAATTCAACCATTGACAAATGTATTATAGATAAAGAAGTAAAGGTGGGCAGAAATTGTCATATTGGTTTTGGAAATGACCTTACACCAAATGCTGAAAAACCAGACCTCTTATTTAATGGTCTAAATATACTTGCAAAAAGGGCAGTAATCCCTGATAATATTCAGATTGGAAGAAACTGTCGAATAATGTCATATACAAGGCCAAAAGATTTTGATAAAAAAACAGTTGAAAGTGGAAGTACAATAGGTTAATGGGGGAATTAGAAAAATGTTAAAACCAGTTCCAAAAGTTGCAGCAATCCATGATTTGTCAGGTTTTGGTAGAGGCTCATTAACTACTGTAATAGAAGTTTTAGCAACGATGGGAATACAACCTTGTCCTTTACCAACCGCTGTACTCTCGACACATACAGGTGGTTTTAAAGACTACAAATTTATTGACTTAACAGAAGAACTGCCAGAATATATTGATCATTGGGAGGCTATAAATCTGGATTTTGATGCAATTTACAGCGGTTTTCTAGGATCAACAAAACAGGTTGATATTGTAATAGATTTTATAAAAAGATTTAAAAGGGAACAACAATATGTTATTATAGATCCAGTGTTAGGTGATAATGGCAAAACCTATGATACATTTGGACCAGCCATGGTTAAAAAAATGAAATTATTGGTTAAAGAGGCTGATATCATAACACCTAATATTACAGAAGCACAGTTTTTATTAGATAAGAAAGAGAATTTAATAAGCAGTGATAAAATAGCAAAAAAATGGCTGAAAGAATTATCTGAATTTGGTCCAAATATGGTGATAATAACCAGTGTGCCAGGTTATACAGATAAAGAAAAAACATCTGTATTAGGTTATGACAAAAATGATGACCGTTTTTGGAAAGTCGACTGTGATTATATTCCTGCTAATTTTCCGGGAACAGGTGATTTGTTTACAAGTATATTAGTAGGTAGTATTCTAACAGGTGACAGTTTACCAATGGCTATTGATCGGGCTGTACAGTTTATTTCATTGGCTGTTAGAACTACTTATGGTTATGATTTTCCAGAAAGAGAAGGTGTGTTATTAGAAAGAATCTTAGGAAATCTAAATTTACCAATACATGGTAAAAGCTATGAATTATAAATAACTTAATAGTTATTATAATGAATAAAATACTACAATAGGAGGTTTTATAGTGCTTAAAGAAGTTGCAAATATTGTTAGAGGTTTGTCGGTTGATGCAGTTGAAAAAGCAAATTCAGGTCATCCGGGTATGCCGGTTGGCTGTGCAGAAATAGGTTCATTACTTTATGGTGAGGTTTTAAAACACGATCCTGTTAGTCCAAATTGGCCAGATAGGGATCGTTTTGTACTGTCCGCAGGTCATGGATCTATGTTGTTGTATTCACTACTACATCTAAGTGGATATGATCTAAGTTTAGATGAGATAAAAAACTTTAGACAGTTAGGTTCGAAAACGCCCGGCCATCCTGAATATATGGAAACTAAGGGTGTAGAAACAACTACCGGTCCATTGGGTCAGGGTATAGCAAATGCTGTTGGAATGGCCATTGCAGAAAGACATCTTGCAGCAAAATTCAATAAAGAAAATTATAAAATTGTTGATCATTACACCTATACAATTATGGGTGATGGTTGTATGATGGAAGGTATTTCATCTGAAACAGCTTCACTTGCAGGTCATTTAGGTTTAGGGAAACTTATAGCTATCTATGATGACAATGAAATTTCTATTGAAGGATCTACAGATATAACATTTACTGAGTCTGTTCCTGAAAGATTTAAGTCATACAATTGGCAGGTTATAGATGGTGTTGACGGCCATAATATTAATGAAATGAGAAAGGCAATTATGAAAGCCAAGTCGGATCCAACAAAACCAACATTAATTGTTGCCAAAACTCATATTGCTTATGGAGCACCAGGAAAACAGGATACTGCTGATGCTCATGGAGCACCACTTGGCAAAGAGGAAATTAAAGGATTAAAAGAATATTTTGATTTACCGGTTGATAAAGAATTTTATATATCAGATAGTGTAAAACAATTCTTTGAAGATAGAAGACAAATATTAAAAAAAGATAAACAAAATTGGGATAAAATGTTTGCAGAATGGAAAGATAAGTATCCAAAGCTTTATCAAAAATGGCAAAAAGCTCATCAGTTAAAGATTGATGGCGATTTAGAAGATGAAATTAATGATCTAAATATAGATACTCCAATAGCAACCCGTAAAGCTTCAGGAGCTACATTGAGAACAATTGCAGACAAAATTGATTATCTTATTGGTGGGTCAGCAGATTTAGCCCCTTCAACTAAGACCTATTTAGATAAGTATCCGGAATTTCAAAAAAATAGTTATGAAGGTAGAAACTTTAGATTTGGTGTAAGAGAACATGCTATGGGTGGTATTGTAAATGGTATGTCCCTACACAAGGGCGTTAGACCTTTTGCTGCTACATTTTTAGTGTTCTCTGATTACATGAGACCAGCAATTAGATTAGCAGCATTGATGAAACAACCTGTTATTTATGTATTTACTCATGATTCTATCTATATAGGAGAAGATGGGCCTACTCATCAACCAGTAGAACATCTTGAAGCATTAAGAGTAATACCTAATTTATCAGTCTATAGACCAGGTGATGCAGAAGAAACTAAGCAAGCTTGGATTAATGCATTAAAAAGAAAAGATGGTCCTACAGCACTTGTCTTAACCAGACAAAGTTTACCAGCTGTTAATAAAGAAAACGGACTAACTAACTTTGATAAAGGTGGGTATTTAGTAAGAAGTGGAAACAATGATTATGATTATACATTTATAGCTAGTGGTAGTGAAGTATCACTTGCTGAAAAAGTTGCAGATAAACTAAAAGAAAAAGAAATAAACAGCAGAATTGTATCTGTACCTGAAAGAAAAATACTAAATAAACAAGATAATTCATATGTTGATGAATTACTAGGTAATCCCAACAAAAAGAAAGTTGTTATTGAAGCCGGTGTAGACAATGGGTGGTATAGATATCTTTCAAGTGAAGATTTACTAATTACTCAAGAAGAATTTGGTGCTAGTGGTCCGGGCAATGATGTGGCAAGTTACTTTGGCTTTGATGTTGAAAAAATCATATCTAAGCTGTTAAGTTAAAAATAATTTAAAAAGGTGACTCTTAATGAACTATCTTAAAGAATTGAATAATATTACAAAAAAAGATGAGATATATTTGGTTGGAGGTTCTATAAGAGATTACCTTTTAAAAAGGAATATAAAAGATATAGATTTGTTAGTTTTTAATGATATAAAAGAAATTGTTTATGACATAGCTAAAAAAATAGGCAATAAGGTAATAGTATTAGATAAAGAAAGAAATATTTTTAGGATAGTTGTAGGCAAAGACCTTTTTTTGGATTTTTCAAGCCCTGTAGGTCAAGATCTTTATGAAGATCTTGGCTACAGGGATTTTACTATTAATTCAATGGCAGTAAAATTGAGCAAAGTTGACCTTAATAATGGTCAGATAAAGATAATTAATGACGATATAATCGATCCATTTTGTGGTAAAGATGATTTAGATAATAAAGTAATTAGAGTTGTTAAAAAAAATGCTATTAAAAATGATCCCTTGAGGATGATTAGGGCTTTTAGATTTGCTAATAATCTTGGTTTTGAGATTGATAGTAAAACTAAAAGTATAATAGATGATGATATTCATTTAATTAAGGAAGTAAAAGTTGAAAGAATTAAAGAAGAGCTGATAAAGACTTTTAGTTATAAAATAAAAATTGGGATTTTAAAAGAATTTTTCAATTCGGAGATCATTTATAAACTATTTAATATTAATTTTGACATAGATAATAAAAAAACAAATCAAATTGCTAATATATTGGCCTGTCTTAAAAAAAATAACTATATTCACAAAATAGATACTTCAAAGTATATTATTGTTTTAATTATCATATTTTTAGATTTAGTAATAAATAATAAAAAAGAAGTTAAATCCATTGAAGAGAGGTTATTATCTTATACATTTAGTAAAAATGATGTTATAATAATAAGAGATTATTTGTATATTATTGAGCAGTTAATAAACAATTATCATGAATATATTAATAATAACGAATTAATCTATGATAAGCTATTTTTAGATAAGGTCAATTATCAAGAGATAAGATATATTACTAATTGTTATCATCTGAAAGAACAAAATGTCCTATTAATAATAAGTGAGATAATTGAAAGATTAATTAAGATGAAAAAATGGACAAAGAATAAAATTGCTAATGGAGATATGGTTATAAATAATTTGAACATTAAACCAGGGGAGAAGGTAGGAGAGATCTTAAGCACGATAAAGAAAAAGAGAGCTCTGGGAATTTTAAAAAATGAAGAAGAAATTATACATTACATAAAAAGTATATCTATAGATAATAAAAATAACCTATGATTGCAATTAATATTCCTAAAAATACTCCGGAAAATACTTCAAATGGAGTATGTCCGATTAATTCTTTGAGATCTTCTTTTAATAATTCAGGTTTTCTATCAATGTTTTTTAAATTAAGGTGTTCAATTAATTTATTTAAAACATTTGCCTGTTCTCCGACAGCCCTTCTTACTCCACTGGCATCATAAGTTACAATCAAAGAAAATATTAATACAATTGAAAACAAATCCGATTTAAACCCGTATTTTAAACCAATTAAAGTTGTTAATGTTGCAACAAAAGATGAATGGGAACTGGGAAAGCCTCCGGAACCAATAAAATTGGTTATTGAGTAAGGTTTGATAGTGAATAATTTTATAAATTGAGCTAAAAACAAAGATGTAATTGATAAAAACAATATTTTATTCACATTATATCCTCCTTTTAATGTATAATTTATTTTATAATAAATTAATGTAAATATTCAAGAACAATCTAAAAAATATTTTTTAGGAATGATTAAATGAATCCATATGAATTTTTAACTAAGTTCAGTAAATTTGGAACTAAAGGTGGTTTCAAACCTGGTTTAGAACGGGTTAAAAAAGTACTTTCATACTTTGATAATCCGCAGGATAAAATTGATTATATTCATGTTGGGGGTTCAAATGGTAAAGGATCAACCATTGCTTTTTTAAACAGTGTATTGATAAATGCTGGGTATAAAGTAGGTAGATATGTATCACCTGCAATGATACACTTTAATGAACGATTTAGTATAAATAATACTCCTATTTCCACCAAAGAATTAGAATCAATTGTTGATAAGCTTAATGACTATTTATTAAATCCCAGGACAGAAGTTGATTTTGATGAACCAAGTTTTTTTGAAATAATTACTATAATTGCATTCATTTATTTTTATACAAAAAATGTCGATATAGGTATTTTAGAAGTTGGCCTAGGTGGTAGGCTGGATGCAACAAATGTAATTAAGAGCCCATTAGTTAGTGTAATCACAAACATTAGTTTTGAGCATGCCGATATACTTGGTCCAAAAATTGAAGATATAGCTTATGAAAAAGCAGGAATAATTAAAAAAAATAGACCTGTTATTACAGCTTCAAATAATTCAAAGGTTAATAAAGTTTTCAAAACAAAAGCAAAAGAAAAAAATTCTGAAATTACAGTACTTAATATAGATAACAAATATAAAGTTAAAGATAAGAATTTAGACTTTCAAATAATTGATTTAGAATTAGATGATATTAGTTATAAAAATATAAAAATAAAAATATTGGGTACTCACCAAATATATAACTCTGTATTGGCATTAAAAACACTTGCATTATTACCTAATCGCTATATAACAGATGAAAAATCAATTTATTCAGGTTTACTTGATTGTAGATGGCCTGGAAGACTTGAAGTAGTTAATAGAAATCCTGATATTATTTTAGATGGAGCGCATAATAAAGATGGAATGCAAATTTTAGTCCGATTTCTTAAAGAAAATATTGATAATGATAAAAAGATAATATTTCTGATAAGTATTTTAAAAGATAAAAACTATAAAAGCATGTTGAAAATGCTTAAATCATTAGATAATGATATTGAATTATTGATTACAACAAATCAAAATAAAAGATCTTTAGACCCAAGAATAATTGCTTATGAAGCTAATAACTTAAAAATACAAAATAAAGTTATTTATAATTTATATGATGCCGTTAAAGAAGCTAAAAAGAAATTAAATATTAACGAATTATTATGTATTACAGGGTCTTTGTATACTGTCTCTGAAGGGAGATTTTATCAAAGTGTTTTATTTAAATAAATTTACAAAAAAATTTTTTAAAGGGTGGTTTGATGGCAAAAAAGAACAAAAATAAAAATAAGTCACTTACATTTGTGGTCATAATTATGGCTGTTATCTGTGTATTTATTGGATTTTATGTTGGTATGTATATATTTAAGTCAATGAGTGGAGGTGAAACCCAGTTAGCACAAACTAATAACAATATTAACGAAAATAACTCAGATCAAAGTATACAATCCAGTTCAGATACTGACCAGGAAAGTTCCAATATAGAGAGTAATAATGTTGAACAAACAGAGGAACAGGAAACAGAAGGTTCAGAAACAGTTGAACAACCTGCTTCAGATCAAGATTATGAAAATCTTTTTAAGATACAGGTTGGAGCTTTTTCAAACCGAGAAAATGCTGAAAGCTTTAAATCTGAATTAGAAGAAGAGGATTATCAAGTTATTATTAGAGGAACAGAAACATTCCGTGTTAGAGTTGTAGGAAAAGAAACTAGAGAAGAGACAGAAAAGATAGAAGAAGAACTAATTAATTTAGGTTATGATACATTTATTGTTAAATAATTTGCAGATTTCCCATATATATTATAGAATTAAAATGGTTGTGTAAAAACTGTAAATACATATAAAATAGAGGTGAAAAAATGAGTGTACTTACATTCAAACAAGGTATTCATCCTGAATATTATAAAGAATTAACTAAAGATGAACCTTTAAGAACAGCAGGTAGACCCAAAGAAATAATAGTTCCACTGCAACAACATATTGGAGCTCCTTTAAAACCAACTGTTAAAAAAGGAGATTATGTAAAAAGAGGACAAAAAATAGGTGATACCGATAGTTTTGTAGCTGCTCCTGTGCATTCTTCTGTCTCTGGAACTGTTAAATCAATTGAAAAAGTTAGAACACCTTCTGGCCAAAAAACATTATCTGTGATTATTGAAGCTGATGAAGAAGATGTTTTTGATGATTCTTTAAAACCGGATAAAGATATTGACCAATTAGAGCCAAAAGAAATAATAAACATTATAAGAGAAGCAGGTATTGTTGGTTTAGGTGGAGCAATGTTTCCTACTCATGTAAAATTATCAGTGCCTGAAGATAAAAATGTTGAATATTTTATTTTAAATGGAATTGAGTGTGAACCTTTTTTAAATGTAGATAACAGAATGATGATAGAAAGACCAGAAGATATAGTTGAAGGCATGAAGTTAATGATGAAAGCTGCTGATGTTAAAAAAGGGATTATTGGAATTGAGGATAATAAACCAAAAGCTATAGCAAATATGAAAAAAATGGTTAAGAATGAAGAAAATATAGAGATAAAGGTATTTGAGACCAAGTATCCACAAGGTGGAGAAAAGATGCTTATAAAAGCAGCTTTAGGTAGAGAAGTACCTGATGGTGGATTACCTTTAGATGTGGGTGTTATAGTAAATAACATCACTACAGCAATTGCTGTTTTAGAAGCAGTAGCAGTGGGTAAGCCTTTAATAGAAAGAACTATTACTATAACTGGTGAAGGTATATCTAAACCATGTAATTTATATTATAGTATAGGTACAAAAGTAAAAGATTTAATTAATGAAGCAGGCGGATATAGTGGTGATCCAGCCAAGATAATTTTAGGAGGTCCGATGACAGGTAGTGCACAGCACACTACAGATGTTCCTACAGTAAAAGGAACTTCCGGTATTATTGTTTTACATAAAAAGAGTGTTGCTAAATTTGATCCTAAACCATGTATAAAGTGTGCTAGGTGTGTAGACTCATGTCCGATGTATTTACTGCCTTTAAAGTTATCTGATTTGTCACAGTATGAAAAATATGATGAACTAGATGAGTATGATGTTCAAAGCTGTATTGAATGTGGCTCATGTTCATATATATGTCCTGCAGATAGACCATTATTAGATTATATCAGGATAGGAAAAATGGAAGATATGAAATTGAAAAAATCATCACAGTAAGGAGGATAGTTATGAATAATGAAAAATTAATTGTAACTCCGAATCCACATATAAAAGATCTAACATCTGTTGAGGAGATTATGTGGACAGTTGTTTACGCACTTATACCTGCTATATTAGCATCTACATATTTTTTTGGATTCAGGGCTTTGCTAATTATAGGAGTAAGTATTATAGGTGCACTAATAACTGAATATACATTTTTAAAAGTCCGAAGTAAAGAGATGGTCATAAATGATGGAAGTGCTGTATTAACCGGTCTTTTACTGGCATTAACATTGCCTCCAACCATTCCATTATGGACTGCTTTTTTAGGTAGTGTTGTTGCTATAGGATTAGGAAAACAAGTATTTGGTGGTTTAGGCAACAATCCCTTTAACCCCGCATTGATAGGTAGAGCTTTTTTAACTGCCTCATATCCCGTCTTAATGACTACTTGGGTGGCTGTAGATGGTACATCTTCGGCAACACCTTTAAGCATGATTTCAGATGGACAAATGGTACGATTATGGGATTTATTTATCGGTAGTACTGGAGGTTCTTTAGGAGAAACTTCAGCTTTAGCATTATTATTAGGTGCTGCATATTTAATATACAAAGGATTCATTAACTGGAGAATTCCTGCTGGAATGTTATCTACTGTTGTAATTATAACTTTTTTAGCTGGAGAAAATCCAGTGGTTCATTTATTTGCAGGAAGTTTAATATTAGGTGCTTTCTTTATGGCAACTGATATGGTGACTTCTCCTGTAACTAAAAAAGCAAGGTGGGTTTTTGGAATTGGAGCTGGACTATTAGTTGCAATAATAAGGTTATGGGGCGGTTATCCGGAAGGAGTTATGTATTCAATACTTTTAATGAATACAACTGTACCGCTTTTAGATAGATACTTAAAGCCAAAAACTCTGGGAGTGGTGAAATAATATGGATACAAAAATATCTAAATTAGTAATAACTCTAGCAGTTATTGGAATAATTTCAGCTGTATCTTTATCTTTTGTATATCAATGGACAATTCCGTATATTGAAGAACATCAAGTTCAAGCTCAAAGAGAAGCAGTAAGGTCTGTACTACCACAAGCAGAGGAGTTTGAAGAGGTTAATAAAAACGGAAATACCTTTTATGAAGGATATGACTCCGGAGGAAATAGAATAGGAGTTGCAATGATTGCTTCTGGACCTGGTTATCAGAATGTAATTGAAATAATGATTGGTGTGAATATTAATAATAATACAATTTATGGTATACAAATATTGACACATGAAGAGACACCTGGTTTAGGTGCTAGAATAAGAGATGATGAATATAAAAGCAATTTTGAAAGAAAACCTTTTGGAGAATATACAGTTGTTAAAAGAGATGTTCAAAATGAAATGGAAGTTGAAGCTATTGCTGGTGCTACTATTTCATCTCAAAGTGTAACAAGAATTGTAGAAGAGGCTGTTAATGATATTCAAACAGCTTATGGAGGTGGCGCATAATGGTTGCAAAACTATTAAAAGATTTTAAAAACGGACTTTGGAGAGAAAATCCAATAATAGTATTAGTTATAGGTATGTGTCCTACATTAGCTGTTACAAATACAGTTGAAAATGGTTTAGCAATGGGAATTGCTACTTCATTTGTTTTGTTATCTTCTGAAATAGTAATTTCATTATTTAAAAAATACATACCGAATAATGTTAGGATTCCAAGTTTTATTTTAATAATTGCAACTTTTGTAACTTTTACTGATTATTTTCTTAAAGCATTTTTCCCAGATATAGCTGCATCATTAAGTTTATTTATACCGTTAATTGTTGTTAACTGTTTAATACTTGGACGTCAAGAAGCCTTTGCTTCAAAAAATCCAACTCATAGAGCAATTGCAGATGCAATAGGAATGGGATTAGGATTTACCTGGGTATTAGTGTTATTAAGTGCTAT
>JBNJDV010000020.1:0-21791 GCA_051745185.1 Bacillota bacterium | reverse complement strand
CTTTTAAGATAAGGAAAAAGGTATACCTATCGGACTCACTCATAAAACTAAATAGGCATACCTTTTAAGAATGGTTTAATTTATAAACAATTTGATATTTGTATAATCCTGTCAATCAATTCATCATTCCCAAGAAAGAGAGGGATAGGCGGGGTTGGTATCAGTACCAAAGTTCCATATTGTATTATCCCAGGTTTCATACATGTCATTATAACCATCTAAATTTGTTTTTTGGGTATAAATTAAATCAGATTGCATATCAACTTTTGGTGCTTCAGTGGTTCGGCCTCTAAAATTTCCTTCTGTATTAAATGTAATTTTATAAGATTCATTATATAAAGAAAATGAATCTCGTATCTCACAGTTATTAAAACCAACAAGACCTCCAGCATAAATAGAGTCAGTGGTTACCTCCCCTATTGCATAACATGTTCTAATCTTTGTTTTTTCACAACTCCAACCTATAAGCCCACCAACCTCTGATAATCCAGATACGTCTCCTTGAGCATAGCAATTTTCTATATTTGCATAATATGCTCTTCCTATTAATCCGCCTGTCAAATCACCAGTTACAAAATTGTTAGTATAACATCGAGTAATATAAGCGTTGTCAACATTTCCTATTAACCCGCCTGTCCAATTATTGCCAACGACTTGACCAGTGGCATAACTATTAGACAACATGCCAAAATTTAATTCTCCTAATAGGCCTCCACAAAAATAATCAGAACCAGTTACTTCTGCCGTTGAATGGCAGCCTAATATTTCTGCCTCGTAGGCTTTACCTATCAAGCCTCCTACATAGCGAACACCAATAACCTTTCCAGTAGTATAACAGTTTGATACAGAATTATTGTTGGGTGATCCGTATAATGCTCCTGATAATCCACCTACTTTTTCATTACCAGTAATCGAGATCTCCTCCAGACCTAGATTAAAAACTACATCTTGGTCGTTGATTGAGGCGAATAAGCCTATGTTGTCTTCAGTCTTTCTATCAATAAAAAGATTACTTATTGTTTTGTTATTCCCATCAAACGTTCCTTCAAAACCACCATCTTCTTCTTCACCAATTGGATCCCATCCTTTATTGTTATCAGCTGTACTACTTGCATATTCATCATAACCCTCTGTATTACTATCAAGATTATTCATTAAGATATAGTCTGCACTTAAATCATTTCTAACATTATTTAGATCTTCCCAATTATAAATTCCTATGTATCCATCAGGTGGATTAAGTTTTAAACTAATTTCTTCTGTTAGATCAGATCCATTTACTTTTACACTATTATTAATGTTATCTACATAGTCAGGAGCAGTTACATCATAATTGTATGTACCATCTTGTTTGCTAAAAGTTACCATTCCATTACTGTCAGTATCTTTACCTTCACCATCTAGTGAAACAGTCGCCCTTTCTATAGGATCATCGTTTGTATCAGTAATGCTAAAATTAATATTATAAGAAGCTATTGAAATAATCAGTGGTACATCTAATGAAACATCCTCCCCATCAACAATCGCAGTGTCGTATAAAGTATCATATCCTGCAGCTATAATATTGTAATCATAAGAACCGTCTGGTTTTTTGAAATTAGCAATACCACTACTATCTGTGGTTTTTGTAGTTTCTTCAAGTGTAATTTCTGCTTCCTTTAAGGGTGTATCACTTTCATCTGTAACTGAGAAGATAACATTATAGCTGGCAGTATCTATTAACCCATTTTCATTATTAGAACAGCCTGAAACCAATATTAACGAAGTCAACAAGATTAAAACAAGAATAAATTTAATCGAAAAAATTTTTTTTAACATACTTCCCCCTTTATCAATGACTGTATAAATATTGAAATAGTACATAAAAATATATTAATAAGTTATATTTAGCCAGGAAGGAAAAAAATCCTTTTTTAATATGAAAAAATTCACTAGGATAGTTTTCTATAGATTATTAAATCAGGACATTTGTATTTTGAAAACTATATGTTCCTTTCTGGATGTATTAATAGATTATAACTACTTTAAAAACGCTCGATGTCCCATCCCTATATAATCTATTATATAAAGAATTAGCCTTAATTATACCCCAACTATAAGTAAACTTTTACCTTATAATGAAGAGCATATAATCATTATCCCTGTCATTAAGACCTTTTTAGCATATTTATTTAATATAAAGAAATCTATCATTATCAAATAAAAGGAGGTGATCAAAACGATTCACTTAGATGATGATAATGAAAACGATCCGATTGAAGTTGCAGAAGATAAGATAGTAGATGAATATATCAAGGAGTCCTATTCTGAGTTTGAACATCTAAAAGAATCAAACTGTTGTGATGATAAAAAGATCAACTTACCATTTTAAATCAAAAAGAAGTGAATTAAAATGTTACAAGCCGAAAGAAAGCAGGAAGAAAGAAGATCAGAAGGGTTTGTGATGGATAATAAGGGTAAAGCGAACTGGGCTCTAAGAAAGATTAGACACCTCAAAAAGAAACTAGCTAAAAATGATGAACTAGCTCAATATGAAATGGATAAACTGCAATTAGAAATTTATGAAGTAGAGGATTGGCTTAAATCAGAAAATAATAGTCTATAAAAATAGCATTGATTTCTTTAAGAACCTATTAAAGGGTTATACATTAACTTTATAAGAAGAAAATCCAGAGTTTAAGACTTTGAAACTGCCCTTTGGAGAATTTTAGTTTGTATAAATGGCACTATAATGAAGAAAAATTACTAGATTTTGTTAAAAAAACATAAAGTCATCTGTTAAAGTAATTGAAAAAGTGGATAAAAGAAAGCTTAAGAAATTAGTTAAAAAGATTAATGGTAAGGTAATAATTGAAGCAACAGGCGAAATTATCGAAGGTATTAGTATTGAGAAAAGGTATTAGAAGTTTAAGGTTAAAGTTAAATTTTAACATGGAGGTGTTAATTTAAAATGGAAAACTTAATAACTTATTATGCTGGATGAGCTCACTTTATCTTAACAGAGAAGGTGAGCTTTTTTTATGACTTGAGAATTTAAATTGTTTTCGACTTAATTCAATAAGGAGAATTAATAATGAGTAACGAAGTTAATGTTGTTGATAATAATCTAAAGGGGGTTGTCATTTAATGATAAGGAGATTGAAACCATCAGGAGAACAATTGTTGAAAAGGCTAACGATGATGAATTCAGGATGTTTATGCATCTAGCTAAAAGCTATGGACTAGATTCCTTTAATGGGGAGATCTTTTTCTGGAAGATGAATGGTAAACCAACAATCATGACTTCCAGGGATGGTTATCTGAAGATTGCAGACAGTCATCCTTCTATGATGGACTGGTATCTGATGTGGTTAGAGCAAATGATGTATTTAAAAGAGATAAAGAAGGAATAGACCATCAATATGGTGCTAATTGAGGCGATATAATTGGTGCTTCTTTAGTATATAGATAAGACAGGCGTTTCCCTGTATATGTATTTGCGCTTTTTGAGGAGTATAATGCAGTGACTAAAGTATGGGCTTATTATTCTTCAGCTATGATCCTCAAGATAGCTGAGAGTATGGCTCTTAAGAGAGTGCCTTCATTGAATCGGGATTAGTGACTAGGGAAGAAATGATCCTAATACGGGATAACGGAGATACTGGTTAGAATAATGGTCTTTATAATAAATAAAAAATTATTGAAACGAATTAGAAGATAAGACATTTTCAAATAGAGAAATTGAAATAAGAGAGATAGTGAAGATAATACTACATTGAATAATTAAAATTAAAAAAGGATATTTATGAGTTTTGTACAAATATATAATACTCAAGACCAAATTTTATTTAATTCATGAATTAAATTTATCTTTTTATATTTTATTTAAAACAATATTAAGCTGATTTATCCATTACATTTTTTTATTAAAAATTATTAAAAAAGGAGGAGGTAAAAAAACTGATAAAAACACATCATATTATACAATAATAGAAAATAATTTAAAAGAGATATTATATATACCTACATTCTAAATTTAAAAAAATGGAGGTGTGATAATGAAAAAAATAAATGAGTTATCTAAATTTTTAAATGAAAATTTCCCTGACAGCCTTGATGACATGAGGTCATCGTTTCATTTACTGCAAGAGCAATTGGAAGAAATAGATGGAAAGATAGCAGATTCAATGAATAAATTAATGGGTAATAACGAATATGATAAAGCAAGGGAATATTTACAAAAATCAGAAGAACTCTCCGGATTTGTCTTAAAGATAGAGAATATAATTGAATTGGTTTCAAATAATGAAGAAAATGAAGATGATGAAAAAATAAATGAGAATATAAATGAAGAGGAAGAGATAAAGGAAAAAAAAGAAGAACCAGTTCAAGAAGAGAAAAAAGAAGTAAGCAAAGCCAATGAAGTCATAAACATCAATTACGAACAGATGAAAGAAAAAGAAAAGAAAGAAGAAAAAGATGATGTTTTAGAAGATAAAATAGCGCATTATTTAAGTAATGATTTAAAAAATAGAGAACCCCTAGCATTTTATATACATGATGAAGGAAGCAAAGTCGAGAATTGGGCTGAGATGTTAGTAGAAACTTGTAAAATCTTGAAAGAACGAGATGAAAATACCTTTTTAAGTTTTATCAAAGATGGCGACTTCAAGGGAATGATTCGCAGTTATTTTTCCTTTAGCAAAGAACATATTAAAAAGCCGGTATCGATTGAACTGAAAAATAGAAAATTATATATAGAAACCGATTTAAGTGATAATGTAATAAATAAGTTAATTCAAAAATTAGTCAATACATATAATATAGGTGAAGAAAATTGTAGAATATATCTAAAAGAAACCAATACTGGTTGAAATCTTTATGTTAGAGCCCCTCTTTATACTGAGGGGCTATTTTTTGGTTCTAATATAAAGTTAGCAAACAATGTTTTTAAAAGATATTTTCTGTAAAGAGTGAAGAAGTTTTATATCTTTTATAAAAATATTAAAATATTCTATACTTATCTATAAACAATAAGGTTGTAGCAGAAGTACATCACTAGAAGAATACCTATTAAAGTAATATAAACATTCTGGACAGAAGGAGAAAGTTTCTTTCCCTGTCATGATGTTTTTATTGATAAAGCAGTAAGGTTTCGATGTCCTACTATTTTATTGAAACAGAAAAAGGCATACCTGTTCAACATATTATTAATATTAAATAGGCATACCTTTTATAATTAATTAAAAGTCATTTTGCTTTGGTTGTATATTTTTTATTCCCAAGAAAGAGAGGGATAATTGGGGTTTGTTTCTGTACCAAAGTTCCATATTTTATTATCCCAAACTTGATTCATATCATTATAACCATCTAAATTTGTTTCTTGGGTATAAATTAAGTCAGATTGCATATCATCTTTAGGTGCTTCAGTAGATCGGCCGGTTAAAAGAGATTCATCGCGATCACCAGTAATTTCATAGGAGGCATTATCTAAAGAAAATGAATCAGATATTTTTTCTATACCTTCATATGTACCTACAAGACCTCCACAAACTGGAAGATCATTTGTTGCAGTTACCGTTCCAGTTGCATAACATTTACTAATATATCCCCCACTCATCACTTGACCTATAAGTCCGCCAATATTATAATCTCTTCCTGATACATCTCCATGAGCGTAGCAATTTCTTACAGTTCCTGACATTAATTCTCCTATTAATCCCCCTATTCTATCACCTGTAGCTACTACCTGTTTATCAGTATAGCACCTTGTAATCTCAAAAGCTTCAGTGTAACCTATTAACCCTCCTACACGAGAGAAGCCCTCGATATAACCAGTAGCATAACTATTAGACAATCTACAATTACTACCTAATAATTCCCCTAGTAGACCTCCACATGATTCACCATCACCAGCTACAAGAGTGGATGAAAAACATTTGTCTATATTTGCGTCAATGGTTTGACCTATCAAGCCTCCAATATAAGAATTTCCAGTAACAACTCCAGTAGAATAACAATTTGATACAGATACATAGTTATTGGGTGGTTCCTTTAAAGTTCCTGATAATCCACCCACATAGTTATTACCAGATAATAAATCTATCTCAAGACCGAGGTTAATAACTACATTTTCCCCACTGATTGTGGAGAATAAGCCTATAAAGTCTTCATGAGGTCTATTAATAATAAGATTACTTATTGTTTTGTCATTTCCATTAAAAGTTCCTATAAATATGTTTGAATCATGAGTAGGAAAAAGTGTTTCACCAGTACCGATAGGATCCCATCCTTTACCATTATTAGCTGTACCGCTTGCATATTCCTCATAACCTTCTGTATTACTATCAAGATTATTCATTAATATATAGTCTGCACTTACATCGTTTCTAACATTATTTAGATCTTCCCAATTGTATATTCCTATGTACCCAGTAGGTGGTTTAAGTTTTAAACTAACTTCTTCTGTTAGATCAGTTCCATTGACTATTATACTATTATTAGTGTTATCTACATAGTTAGGAGCAGTTACATCATAATTGTATGTACCGTCTGCCTTGCTAAAAGTTGCCACTCCATTATTATTTGTATCTTTATCTTCACCATCTAATGAAACAGTTGCTCCTTCTATAGGGTTAGCGTTTATATCAATAATGGTAAAATTAATATTATATTCATCAACTAGTGAAGATAGAATTATATTAATTGTTTCATCTGCTCCATCAATTACTGTAATCCCAGAATCTCCTGCATATCCATCTGCGGAGACACTATAATTATAAGAACCATCAGATTTGGTGAAAGATGTCATTCCATTACTATCGGTTGTTTTATTATTTTCACCTTCTAGTTCTACAATTGCTTCTATGATAGGATTATCATTAGTATCTCTAATAGTGAAATTAACATTATATGTAGAAGTTAATTTAACTAGTTGTTTATTTATTGGTAGATTATTGCCATTTACCACTGCTGTATCATATGCTGTTTCATATCCTTCTGCTGTGATATTATATTCATAAGAACCATCTGAGCTTGAAAAAGTGACTTTACCATCAACCCCAGTCGATTTATCTTCACCATCAAATGTAATTATTGCACCTTCTAAAGGCTTATCGTTTGTATCAGTAATGTTAAAGTTAACATTATAAAGTATATCTAATTTAATATTTATTGAAAGATTATCATCACTGACTATTGCTTTATCTGATATTGCTTCATATCCAGTAGCTGCAATACTATAATGATAAGTACCATTTAACTTAGAAAAAGAAACTATACCATTTTTATCAGTTGATTTTTCTTTACCATCCAAAGTGACTAATACACCTTCTATTGGATCTTCATTTTCATCAACAATCGAAAAATTAACATCGTAATTCGATGTTATATTTGATAAGCCTGTTTTGTCATTAGAACAGCCTGTAACCAATATTAACGAAGTCAACAAAATTAAAACCAAAATAAGTTTAGACGACAAAATATTTTTTAACATAGTCCCCCCTTGATTTAAGACTGTATAAATATTGAAGTAATACATAAAAATATACTAATAAGGTATATTTAGCTAAGAAGGGTAAAAAATCCTTTTTTAATATGAAAAAATTCACTAGAATAGTTTTCTATAGATTATTAAAAATGACATTTGTATTTTGAAAATTAGATCTTCTCTTTTGATGTATATATAGATTAACTAGTGAAGAAATGGATGTGATGCAGGATAGTGGGGATACTACTGGAAATAAAGGTATTGATAGTAATTAAAAAAGTATTCATAAACCTGCAAAAATATTATAATTAGCATAGATAATGTCTGATAGTCCTCATATGTTAAAAAAAATGATTTAAACTGCGAATATGAAGTTATGTTTTGACAGTTTTTCTTTTATTGGTGGACTATTAGATATTTTAAAATAGATTTCAATACTTTATTTTAAATAAAATAAAGATAATTAATATTGATTGATATTATATTAATCTTTGTTAGGTTGACCTTATAATGAAATGGAATTTAGAAGAAATAATTAGAAATAAAAGACATCTTTTTGTTAAAATGTTTTTAACCATGAGAATATAAATAGGACAGCCTTCTTTAAAATAATAAATAGATACAAAATGATTTTTCTAGTCTGTAATGTAAAGTGTATATATAAATTATATTAAAAAAAGTACATTTTTTTATAACTTTATTTCATTAAATGTTTATATATGATTCCACTGTGAAAAGTCTAAAAATTACTTAAAAGTACGAATTATTTCGATTTCACCCTCTAAATCAACCATTATCTATGATATAATTGAGGTATCATAGAGATTTGGAGTGATAATTAATGTTTGAGCCTTTTGAAGAAGAACAATAACTCGGTTTCGGTAATTTTGAATTTAATTTACCCGATAATCTAAAAGAACAACTAAATAAAGGATGGCCAGGTAAATTCTTACGAGCATGTCTTTACTGAAATAGATGAATCTAAGTTTGCCCAAATGTATGACAGTCAATATGGACGTCCCAACTTTCCGGTTAAAATCTTAGTTTCTTTAGAAATATTGAAACATCAATTTGATCTTTCTGATAGAGAACTCCTAGACCGCTTTCGCTTTGATGCCCGTTACATAAAAGCCCTTGGTCTTAATGAAGTAGGACAGTTAACATTAGGTGAAAGAACCCTTTATGACTTTAGAGAACGCCTTTTAGATTACATCAAGGAAACTGGGCATGACCCTTTATCTGAAGTATTTGATGAACTAGTAGCCAACTTTATCGAGATTACAGACTTAGCTACTGATATTCAGTGTATGGATTCTACAATGGTCAAAGCCAATATTAAACACCTATCCCGGATTCAATTGATGCGTAAGGTATTAGATAATTTAGTTAAAGAACTACTTGAATATAAAAGAAATCAAATTCATAAAAATATACTTATAACTCTTGATGATGATAGTTTTAGGAGTTATCTTAATAAGTTCGATAAAGAAGAAATAAGAGATTCTCTTTTGGGTAAATTAAATTCTTTAAAACTTCTTTTTAAAACGGCAGCGAGATTAATGATATAAAAGCTTATCATCAGTTATGTCGAGTTGTAAAAGAACAATCTATAGAGACTACCAATCAGTTAAAAGCTAAATCGGATATAACATAAAACAGCTGGTTAGAATACTAAATGGAGACATAAGAACCTCTTTAAGTACAAGTTAAGGTAAATAATAGAATAAGTATTACTATTTAATATAAAAGTTCTACTTATTTAATAAAATTCTTAGCTAGATAAATGTTTCTAAATTTTTAAAAGTGCTTTAAACTATTTGTGAGTTCTTAAACCCATTTTCCGCAGTGTAATCATATATAGAAATAAGATTCTTTGAATACAAATAATTGGTAACATAATTAGTTTTAAAGGATTAAACGGGGGTGATTTTTACATGAATATACTGGAAACATCATTAACTTTTTTAGTAATAACATTGGGAACCATAGTTCACGGGATAGCAGGTTTTGGGGTAGCTCAGGTTTCAATGGGTTTAATGCCGCTATTTCGCAGTGCAGCTTCTGCCTCAATTATATTTAGCCTTATTGCTGTAGTTAGTAATTTTAGGGTCTGGTGGAGTGTACGGGAGGAATTTGTAGTAAAGGACTGGCTTTTTCCGGTGTTCGGGCTAGCATTTGGAATGCCGCTAGGTATCTATGTATTTAGATCTTTTAGTGAATCCCAGTTTAAAATAGCTATTGGAATTACATTAATATTGGCAGTTATTTTAATTACAATTTTCAAGAAGCTTGATTTTTTCACAGACTGGCTTAAAGAAAAGAATTTTAATCCTGGTTGGAAAAGTGCAGTTACAGCAGGATTTATAGCCGGTATTTTTGGAGGAGCAGTTGCTATTCCAGGACCTCCTATGATTATTTACGGTACTTTTATGATGGCAGCAGGTTTTTGGAAGAGTAAACATATGAAAGCAATTTTTACAGCTTTTTTTGGTACTTTAATGTTTTATCGTTTAATTTCTATTTTAATAGCAGGCTCCTTTACCTTACCTTTATTTCTAGAAGCATTAGTGGTAATGCCTGCTTTGTTTTTAGGTTCATGGCTTGGAATTAAAATTTACAATCATATTTCTGAAGAAATATTTAGCTGGTTGGTAATTGTGATGCTCAGTATTAATGCGGTTGTATTACTTTTAACAACGTAAAACCAATATGGAGGTAATGTTATGAGTAAAAATTTAACTTTAGTACAGATTAATGATACTCATGCCTATTTGGAGAGTCATCAGGAGTTATTTTGGAATGGAAAGAATGCTGTGTATAAAGAGGTAGGTGGTTATGCACGGATTGCTGCTTTAATCAAAAGAATTAAAGCAGAAAAGAACAATCAGGTACTGGTATTGGATAATGGTGACACTATTCACGGTACTTTTGCTGCCGTTAATTCTAAAGGAAAGGCTATGGTACCAGTGCTTAATAAGATGGGTATCGAGGGCATGACTGCTCACTGGGAGTTTGGTTATGGACCGGAAAGATTTATGGAAATAACTAAAGAACTTAATTATCCCATGCTGGCTATTAATGCCTATGATGAAAAAAGTGATGAACTGCTTTTTGATCCCTATTTGATTAAGGAGTATGACGGATTAAAGGTTGGCATAATAGGGATTGCAGCTACTATTATTGATAAAGTGATGCCGGACTGGTTTAGTGAGGGCACTTATTTTACAATGGGTAAAGAAGAACTTCCTCATTATATTGATAAATTAAGAAACAAAAAGAAGGTTGATTTAGTGGTTGTTCTGTCACACCTCGGCTTTCCTCAGGAAACAAAGCTTGCTGAAGAAATTGATGGGATTGATGTTTTGTTAAGTGGCCATACTCATAACCGAGTCCATAGACCAGCCTTAATTAATGACACCATAATTATTCAATCAGGCTGCCACGGCTCTTTTGTCGGCAGGCTTGACCTTGAAATTGATAACAGGAAGGTTGTTGATTTTAAACACCAGTTGATGACAGTAGAAAAAAGTATTACTGAGGATGAAGAAATTAAAGCAGAAATTGACAGGATTATGAAACCACATCGAGATAAATTAAATGAAGTGCTTGGCTATACAGATATTGCACTAAACCGTAATCTAGTAATGGAATCTACAATGGATAACTTCTTATTGGATTCATTACTTGATCTTACAGGTGCTCAAATGGCTTTTTCCAATGGCTGGAGGTATGGAGCACCAATTATACCAGGTCCTATTACCAGAAACGATCTTTGGAATATTATACCTGTTAACCCTCCAGTTTCGACAGTAAAATTAAATGGAAAAGAACTGTGGGATATGATGGAGGTAAATTTAGAAAGAACATTTTCCCGTAACCCTTATGACCAGCAAGGTGGGTATGTAAAGCGTTCAGCAGGGATTAACCTCTATTTTAAAATTGAAAATCCTGCTGGTGAAAGAGTTCAAAAACTATTTGTACAGGGAGAAGAGGTTGATTTTGATAGAATATATGATGTTGTATTTGTAACAAGTCAGGGAGTAAGAGCAAAATATGGCAGTGAGCGCAAGAAACTGGACATTAAAGCTATTGAAAATTTGGAAAGATATTTAAAGAAGGTAAGAAGAGTTGAACCAAAATTAAGAAATACTATAGTTGGAGTTTGATTTCTACCGCCCTTCGGGGCGTTTTTTTTGTTTGGTGAGTCTGATAAATTTTTAAACTAAATATGTAAATGGTTTTGTGATATTGAAGGTATTTATATTTTCTTATTGAATAAATGATAAATAAGAGTATTAAGCTAATGTTTATAATAATTTTTGCTTTTTTTGTTTACCTTTTCCTTTTAAAGTTTTATAATATATTCATAAAAACTAAATTGATCATAATATTAGAGGAGTTCCTAAATAACATGGAAAAAATTAATTACAACAATATAATTGAAAATATGCCGCTTGCTTTTGCCTATAATAAGGTTACCTATTATGAAAACAATAAAATTAGTGAATTTGTAATCTTAAAAACAAACAAAAAGTTTGAAGAAATTACTGGGTTGAAAAAAAGCGATGTAATTAATCAAAAAGGTATAAAGATTTTAGAAAATATCATTAATAAACCTGATGAATTTATACAACTTTGTGGACAGGTAGCATTAGATGGGCAGAGTAGGAGGTTTGAAGGATATTCTAAACTTACAGATAAATATTTTGAGATTAAAATTTCAAGTCAGAAGAAAGGTTACTTTACAATTATTTTTAATGACATAAGCGGTACCAAAAATACTAGAAATAAATTAAAGAATAAAACTAGCATTATAAATAATATTTTTTACAACTTAAATGATATTATATGGTCTATGACATGGCCGGATTTTCAAATCCAATTTATAAGTAAAAAAATAAAAGACATTTTTGGTTATTCAATTAAAGATTTTAAAGAAGAACCTATGTTAATTCAAAAAATAACTCATCCTGAGGATAAACATAAAAATGATAAAGCACTTAAGGAATTAAGAGAAAAGGGTTATGCTGAAAGAGAAATTCGTATTATTAGCAAAGATGGCAGCATTTTATGGATATATGATAAAAGCAAAATGATTTATGATGAGAATAATAACCCTGTTAAAGTTGAAGGGGTAATGAGAGATATAACAAAAAGGAAAATGGCGGAAAATGATTTAAAATACAGTCATAAGATGTATAAAACAGTTTTTAATTCAGCTCCGATAGGTATTATTATAGAGAATAAAAATGGAGATATCTTAGAAGTAAATAAAGCTGAGTGTGAAATGACAGGATATACTAAAGATGAATTAGAAGGAAGTAATATAATCGATAAATTTGTACTACCTCAACACCATGAATTAGCAAAAAGTAATATAAAAAATATTATAGAAGGACAAGATATTGAATTAGATATTGAAACACCTAAGAAAAACGGAGATATTGTCTATATGCATTTAAAAGAAACTAATATAACTTTTCCAGATGGTACCAAAGGTATAATTTCTATGCACATAGATGTAACTGAAAGAAAAAAGAAAGAAGATAAAATAAAAAAACAGAGAAAAAGAATGGAAAATACCATTGAAGCAACTGAAGCTGGTACCTTTGAATGGAATCTGCAAACAGGAAATGCTGTATTTAATGAAAAATGGGCAGAAATGATAGGTTATACTTTAGATGAAATTTCACCTACATCTATTGATACTTGGGAAAAGTTTCTACATCCTGAAGATTTAAAAAAATGTGAAAAACTTTTAGAAGAACACTTTCAAGGAGAAACAGATCATTATAAAGTTGAAATTCGGATGAAACATAAAGAAGGTCATTGGATATGGGTACTCTCACAGGGAAAAGTTATCTCCTGGACTAATGCGGGCAAACCATTAAAAATGTTTGGTACTCATTTAAATGTTACTGATCGTAAAAACAGAATAAAAGCACTTAAGTTCCAGCATGATTTTCAAAAAACTCTGGCAAATATTTCTTCTAAATTAGTGGGTATTGACAATGGTGATTTTGATAATAAAGTTCATAACTCTTTAAAGGAAATAGGTCTTTTTTTTGAAATTGATAGAAGTTATATATTTCAATTTTCGGATGATAAAAAATATGTTTCAAATACATATGAATGGACTGCAGAGGGCATTGATTCTGAAAAAGAAAACTTACAAAATCTATCAGTTAATTTTCTGCCATGGTTAATGGAAAAATTGAAAAAACAAGAAGTAGTAAATGTCTACAATGTAGAACAATTAAAAGAAGTGGCTAAAAAAGAAAAAGAGATATTTTTAGAAGAAAAAATTAAGTCAATCGTCATAATGCCGATATTTATCAAAGATAGACTATGGGGATTTTTTGGCTTTGACTCAGTTAAAGAAAAAAAGAACTTTAACCAAGAGAAGATAGATAAGTTAAAGATAATTACTGATGTAATCACCAACGCTTTTTTACAATATTTGAATATTAATAGGATTGAAAAATTAACATATAAAGATATTTTAACTGGATTATATAATCGAAGATTTTTTGAGGAGGAAATGGATCGATTAGATACAAAAAGGCAATTACCAATAAGTATTATCATGGCAGATGTAAATGGATTAAAAATAATAAATGATAGTTATGGCCATGAAGTAGGCGATCAAATGTTAATTGAAACCGCCAAAATATTAAAAGAAGAGTTAAGAAATGAAGATTTACTTGCACGTCATGGAGGAGACGAATTTACTATCCTACTTCCTCAAACTTCAAAGAGAGAAGCTGAAAAAATTATTTCTAGATTAAAAGAAAAAAATAATAAAATGAGTAAAAATGGGATTACAAATTCATTTAGTTTGGGAGTTGCTACCAAAGTAAATGAAGATGAAAATATAAGAAATGTGTTTAAAAATGCGGATGATGAAATGTATAGGAATAAATTATCAGAGAGTAGAAGTACTAAGCATAAAATTGTACAAAACTTACTAAATACATTAGAAGCCAAAAGCTCGGAAACTAAAGAACATGCCATAAGAATGAATAAATTAGCACGTGACTTGGGAAATAAAATAGGACTTTCTATTTCAGAACTTAATAGATTATCTATCCTTGCAACTTTACATGATATAGGCAAGACTACTATTTCTGAAGAGATATTAACTAAACCTGGTGAGCTAACAAAAAAAGAATGGGAAATAATAAAAGAACACCCCTCAAATGGATATAAAATAGCTTCAGCTTCTGAAGAATTTATAGTAGTGGCTGAGGATATACTCCATCATCATGAATGTTGGGACGGCAGTGGGTATGCTGGTGGCTTAAAAGGTAAAGAGATACCATATTTAGCCAGGATAATATCAATTATCGATGCATATGATGTAATGACTAATGAAAGGCCTTATAGTGAAGCTTTATCAAAAAAAGAGGCTTTAGATGAGATAAGAAGATGTGCAGGAGGTCAGTTTGATCCTGAGTTAGTTAAGGAGTTTATAGAACTTCAAGAGAATAATTAATATAATTATTATCAGAATTAAGATTTACATTTTAAGATAACATTTTTAAATGATTTAAAACTAAATATATCATTTATATATTCAAAGCACAGGGTTGTTTAATCTGAGGAGGTTAATCCTGTGCTTTATCTATTTATAACATATAAAAGTATAATGATATTATCACCTTCACTTTATTTATAGTCAAATCATTTTGATTATAAAATTTGTAAATATATAAAACATAGTAAATAAGTCAAGAAAAAAATATTATAGGTATATAATCTAAATGGAGGTTTATTAATAATGGACTATGGAATATTAAGTTTGTTACCACCAGTTATAGCTATTGGATTAGCTATTTTAACTAAACAAGTATCTATCTCATTATTTTTAGGTATTGTGACAGGAGAATTAATTCTTAATAGTTGGGATGTATTTGCTTCTATAAACGGCTCACTAAATGAGATGGTTGGTATTTTTAATGAAGCTTGGATTACAAAGACAATAATATGTTCTTTTCTGGTAGGAGGTATAATAACTATTATTTCTGCTTCTGGAGGGGTAAAAGGATTCAATGAGTTTTTAACTAAAAAAACAAAGTTAGTTAAAAATAAAAAGGATTCCTTATTATTAGCATACTTTATTGGTATTATTGTGTTTATTGAATCGTCAATTACAATTTTACTCTCAGGAACAGATGCAAGACCTTTGACTGATGAATATAAAGTTTCTAGAGAAAAATTAGCTTATGCAGCTGACTCAACTTCAGCACCTATATTTGCATTGATACCATTAAATGGTTGGGTAGCTATGTTAATGGGAATTATTGTAGTTCAGATCACAAGTGGAGTTAGTAATAAAAAAGGATTAAGTATAAAATAATGAAATTTATTTATATAAATAATCATTAGTATAATAAACCACATTGATACTGTGAATAGGTTCCAATTTTTGAAATCTACCTCTTTAAGTGTTAAAATTAATGTATAGATTATTGAGAAAGAGAGAAATTAAAGTTTGAAAGGGGGAGATAATATATGGCTGGATATACTATGAAAAAAGAGTTAGATCAACCAATGGATACTGTGATAGAAAAGGTTCAAGAAGAACTCAGCAAAGAAGGATTTGGAATTTTAACAGAAATTGATATGAAGCAGACATTTAAAAATAAACTCGACAAAGATTTTAGAGAATATAAGATATTTGGAGCATGTAATCCTAGTTTTGCTTTTGAAGGTTTTAAAAGTGTTGATGATCTAGGGTTATTACTTCCATGTAATTTTATAGTCTATAAAAATGATAATGATAAAGTAATAGTTGCAACAATTGATCCGGTTAAGTTACTATCAATCTCAGAAAATAATGAAATAATAGAATTAGGTAAAAGGATCAAAAAACGATTTGAAAAAGTAATTAATAATCTATAAAACTATATTTGTGTATCTATTTAAAGGACCTTCATATTATTTAATTGATATGAGGGTTCTTTTTATGTTTACTAAAAGATAAAGAATAGATAATATTTTTATCAAGTCCCACTGAGAAGGGGGATATTTTATTGTTTTAAACTTGACAAAACAACTAAGGTATGATAAATTATAAATATGATATACATATAGGGGGTATGGGTATAAAAAAGGAGGTTTTATTCATGGCTAAAGATCCAGTTTGTGGTATGGAAGTGGAACCTGAAAATTCTAACGCTAAATACGAATATAAAGGTAAAAAATATTATTTTTGTGCTAAAGGATGTAAAAACGCTTTTGAGAAAAATCCGGATAAATACTTAGAAGATAATTAATTCTAAATTAAACAAATAATAAGATAATAGAATTTATAAATATACCTTATACTCCCTATCTTTTAAGAGGAGGGCTAAAATATGAGTAAAAATTGGTTTGAAAAATTTATAAATAAATTAGCAAAGGCTAATGAAAAAGAGTATGGTAATAAAGTAGATGATTGTTGTGAGAGAAATGACATAAATAATAAGGAAAAAAACTAATTAATATATATGGTAAATAATAATAAAAATAAGGAGTGATTTCATGAATTCCATATGTGGTAAAGAAAAAAATGATCTTTTGGTTAGATTAAAAAGGATAGAAGGTCAAGTTAGAGGCTTACAAAGGATGATAAATGAAGAAAAATATTGTGTTGATATTTTAACTCAAGTTGTAGCTGTAAGGGGTGCTTTAAAACAAGTAGGTTTGAAAGTATTAGAAGATCATATACATGGCTGTGTCCAAACAGTTATGCAAGGTGATGATGAAGAAAAAAATCAAGAAATTATTAATGAGCTAATGAACGTTATGGCTAAGTTTACTAATTAAAATAAATAAATTGAGGTGATAAGTGATGAAAACAAAAGAAGTTGAAAATACAGAATTAAAAGTTGTAGGTATGACTTGTGCAAGCTGTGCTCAAACTGTGGAGAAGGCCTTAAATGATATAGATGATGTTAAAGATGTTCAAGTAAATATTGCTAATAATAAGGCATATATAAAACATAAATTAGATGTTGATAAAAATACATTAGTTTCTGCAGTAAGAAGTTCTGGTTATGATGTCGAGTTAGAAGAAAAGATTATATCTTTTGACATTGGGGGTATGACATGTGCGAGTTGTGCGCAGACTATTGAAAATACTTTAAACAGAGTAGAAGGAATATTTGAAGCAAGTGTAAATATTGCAACAGAAAAAGGAAAAGTAAGGTATGACTCAAGTAAAATAAATAAAGATAAATTAAAAAATTTAGTAAATAATACCGGATATGAAATAGTAAGTTTTGAAGATGAAACAGATGAAACAAAAGATAAAGATCTAGAACTGCAAAAGGCTCAAAAGTCAAAAAAACAAATGATAGGTTCCTGGATTTTTGTAATACCTATTATTATCTGGATGATGCCTGAGATGGTTCTAGGTATAGCATGGCCGAATCCGACAATATTTAATCTTGGCATGATTATATTAGCTATTCCTCCTCTATTTATATATGGTAAAAATACTTATATAACAGCATTTAAAGCAGTAAGTCATGGAAGCGCAAATATGGATGTTTTAATAGCTATGGGTACAGGAGCAGCATTTATTACCGGTCCTTTTGTATTTTTTACACCAATAGCGAATTATGCAGGAGTAGCAGGTATGATAATGGCTTTTCATCTCACTGGTCGATATATTGAAGAAAAGGCAAAAGGAAGAGCTTCCCAGGCAATAAAAAAGTTATTAGAGATGGAAGCTAAATCAGCTAAAATAATTAAAGACGGGATGGAAAAAGAGGTACCAATCGATCAAGTACAACCGGGTGATATTATGCTAGTAAAACCTGGAGAGAAGATACCTACCGATGGAGAAATTATTGAAGGGAAAACAAGTATAGATGAATCTATGGCAACAGGGGAATCAATGCCTGTACAAAGAAAGATTGGAGATGAAGTTATAGGTGCAACGGTTAATCAAAATGGATCTATAAAGGTTAAGGCAACAAAGATAGGTAAGGATACTTTCTTATCACAAGTTGTTAAAATGGTTGAAGAAGCTCAAGGTACAAAAGTACCTATCCAGGAATTTGCAGATAGAATAACTTCCATTTTTGTTCCTTCTGTTTTAGTTATTGCATTAATTACATTTATACTTTGGTTTGTTTTCCCAGAAGAATTTAGAAGTATTGGTATCTGGGCTCAGAGCTTTTTACCCTGGGTAAATCCAACCTTAGGAACATTGACTTTAGCAATTTTTGCAACAATTGCAGTTTTAGTAATTGCTTGTCCTTGTGCTCTAGGTTTAGCTACTCCAACTGCCTTAATGGTAGGTAGTGGAATAGGTGCTGAAAATGGAGTCCTGATTAAAAAAGGTGAAGCAATACAAACCATGAAAGATGTTCATACTATAGTATTTGATAAAACAGGTACAATAACTAAAGGAGAACCTGAAGTTACAAATATAGTAACATTAAATAAAAACTTTTCAAAAGATGAAGTATTATCAATTGCAGCTAGTATTGAAAATGGATCAGAACATCCTCTTGGAGAAGCAATAGTTAAAAGAGCAAAAAAGAATGATATTGAAATTAAAGAAGTTGAAGACTTTTCTGCAGTAACTGGTAAAGGTGTGAAAGCTAAAATTTCTAATAACCAGTATTATGTAGGAAGTAAAAGATTACTTAAAGAAAAGGGGATAGATATTTCTGATGATACAGAGGAAAAACTAATAGATTTTGAAACTGAAGCAAAGACTGCTATGTTATTAGCAAATGATAAAGAAGTAATCGGTATATTAGCAGTAGCAGACACTTTAAAAGAGGACTCTGTTAAAGCAATCGATGAGTTAAAGAGATTAGGTTTAAAAACAGCAATGATTACTGGTGATAACCAAAGAACAGCTGAAGCTATTGCAAATAAAGTTGGTATTGACCATGTTGTTGCAGAAGTTTTACCAGATGGTAAGGTAGAGAAAATAAAAGAACTTCAAGAAAAATTCGGTATAATTGCTATGGTTGGAGATGGTATAAATGACGCTCCTGCCTTAACACAGGCTAATGTTGGAATTGCTATTGGAACAGGTACTGATATAGCAATAGAATCTTCTGATATTACATTAGTAAGAGGAGACCTATCAGCTGTTATTACAGCTGTAAAACTTTCAAAAGCTACCTTTAAGAAAATAAAACAAAACCTATTTTGGGCCTTTATATATAATATAGTAGCAATTCCAATAGCGGTATTAGGGTTATTACACCCTGTTATAGCTGAAATTGCAATGGCAACTAGTTCTATAACAGTAGTTACAAATGCTAATATGTTGAAAAAAGTTAATGTAAAACCTGATTATGATAGATAATATTAAATTGGGATAGCTATAAAAACTATCCCAGTTTAAATTACAAATCTTAATATATATTTAAAAGGCAGGTGATACTATGAGAGAATTAGGAAAAGTGATAAATTGCATAGATAATATTGCAAAAGTTAAAGTTATAAAACACTCAGCATGTAGCAAATGTGATAGAGACTGTCCTCTTTCAGGAGCGGACTCTCATGAGCGAGAGGAAATGGTCTTTAAAGTAAAAAATAGTATAGGAGCTAAACAAGGTGATCAGGTTAGTATTGAATTAGAAAATAGAAATCTAGTTTTTTCATCACTTATCATATATTTAATGCCGATTCTTAATATGATCATTGGTTACTTCTTAGGTCAATGGCTCGGATTGAAATATAATTTGTTAACTCGTGAGATTTCTGGAATTTTTGGAACTGTATTATTTCTATTTTTATCATTTCTTCTATTAAGACAAATAAATTCTAACTTAGAGAATAATAATAAAATTGATCCTAAAATAGTAAAAATACATAACAATAATAAATATAATAATCAAATTCTATAAAATTGAATTATTTTATTAAAAATTCATATTTAATTCACATTCTAAAGTTATACTAAATATAGAGTCAAATAATAAAGAAACTATATATTTCATTAGGAGGTGGAAGGTATATGTTCATATTTGGGATATTGATTATACTTGGGTTTATATATCTACTAAATAATGGTGAATTAGATAATTTATTTAATAGAAGAAGCGGTAATCAATTTAGGACTGATAAACAAAATGATCCTGTAGAGATTATAAAAGAGCGTTATGCAAAAGGTGAAATAAATAAAGATGAATATAATGAGATGATGAATAATATAAAATATTAGGAATAAGCAAAATATTTTATGTATCAAAGTTGACTAAAAACGTAGGAATAATAAGTTATATATATTATTCCTTTTAAAGAGATAAAATTATGGAGGAGGTATAAATTTATGTTTAAGAGAAAATATACAAGCACATTATTAATCCTCATGTTGCTAGTGTTAAGTGTAACCACTGTTTTATATGCACATGGTAATAGCACTAATGGACCTGGAAGTATGATGGGGAATGGTTACAATAATCAAATTGAGGACTTTGAAAATATGGATTTTGGTTATAATGGAATGATGGGGATGGGAATGATGAGGGGAAATAGAATGTTTGGTGGAATGTATTCGAACATGACTTCAAACAGAAATTATAGTTTATCTGCTGTCGGAATGACTAAAGACCAGATAAAAAGTCAAGTAATTAATATAATCGAAAGTAGATTTGGACCTGAATATATAGTAGGAGATATCTTTATTTTTAATAACTCACCATACTATATATCTGTAATTGAAAAAGATACAGATCATGGTGCTTTTGAACTACTTTTTGATCCTTATCGAGGTATAGTATATCCAGAAATGGGACCAAATATGATGTGGAATACAAAATATAATATGAATAATGCAATGATTTGGGGTACTCCTATTGAAGATAATTTAATAGATAGAGATAGTGCATTAGAAAGAGCAAGAGAGTTTGCTAATCAGAATGACTTTAATGTAGCAGATGAAGGGCATCATTTTTATGGATACTATACTTTTCACACAGAAGTAGATGATGAAACTTCTGGTATGTTAAGTGTAAATGCTTATACAGGTCAAGTATGGTATCATAACTGGCATGTAAATCTTGAAACTGTTTTAGAAGTAGAACACAATGAATAAAAAAATATAAAATAGAAAGGGGTAATAATATATGGGATATTGTTATGGTCTAGGTAATTATGGAGCAAGTTTCATGGGAGGTTTTGGCTGGATAATGCCTTTGCTGTTTATCGGACTTATTGGTCTAGGAATATATTTTATAACTAAATCAAATAGAAATGGAAATAAATATAATGCATTAGATACATTGAATGATGAATATGCTAAAGGTAATATCAGTAGAGAAGAATATTTGGAAAGAAAAAATGATTTATTGTAAATATCATATAT
>JBNJDV010000019.1:0-22451 GCA_051745185.1 Bacillota bacterium | reverse complement strand
TTTGGAAATGTTAATGGGGCATCAATACCAACAACTAGGTTCATATCTTTTGTAAAACAATTTTTTGTTAATATATTTATTATTTCTTCAAGATCAAAAAGCTCATTTTCTTTAATCTGAAAGTTTTTATCTAAATAATACCACTTATTAATAGTATTGTTAACTGCTTTTATTAAAACAAAACTATTGTTTTTGCCCATCCAGCCGCCTACATCCCAGCCAAGGGAGTAAATAATATCATCCATATCTATCACATCCTACTGTATATATTATTATATTATATTAAAATTCCTTTCTTGAAAAGAAAAAAGACTGCATATATAAGCAGTCTATTAAGAAACTATTTAATTTTTATAAAACAAATGGATAGTAGAAATAAAATACAATAATCAAAGTGTTAACAAGAGTGACTGCAAACAAGGACGGCCAGATGCTGTCTGTTCGAGCAGCAGCCCAACCCCCGATTATTCCTCTACCGAAAAATGAATATCCAACAAGAAATATATAATTTTCCACTGGTGGTAAGTTAAAATCTAAAATTACAATAAATAATAAAAAGATAAAGGCCTGAATCAAAACTCCCCAAAACTTATTCATTTTTAGAGATATGTATTGAATTAAAAATCCCCTAAAAAATATTTCTTCTGCAAAAATTAATATAATAAGATTTGTTAAAAAGAAGCCTCCAATCGCATTCCAACCTTCATATCTTGTTATCCAATAGTAAGCTGGATCAATTATAGGGCTTCTGATTGTTTTATCTATTATAAGTCGAAATGTTCCGGAAAGCGGTTCTAGAACAACAAATATTGCAGCCAATAAAATAAAGTTTAAAAAAAACACCAAAAGAAATTCGCTGAATTTTACCTTAGAAAAACCAGCATACTTAGAATCACTTGATAACAAAACCACAAGAAAAGTTAAAGACAACCAGATAATAGTATATAATGGAGTATCTGTTCCATATAAACGTGATTGGTAGAATAATAAAAATAATGCTGCAACTGTCCAGACATAAAATAATCTTTTACTCATTTAGTTCACCCCAGTACAAAAGATTTTCTTTTCATTTGGGGACATATTATAGTGGATTTAATCAGCATCTTGTATTAATAGTATATCATATATTGCAAAATATATCTATTTTTATACATAATATTCATAATATTACTTCGTTTTGAATGGATTTTTATTTGCTATAGCGCTTTCTTTCTATTTTTTTAATAAAAACTATTATATAATCAGTTAAACCCCAGAAATAATAGCTGGGGTTTATAACTTCTTAAATTTTAATGATTTTAATACCAAATTTCTTTAAGCGCTCTAATTGTGTTTTCACCAATTACTTTTTTAATTTCTTCATCAGTATATCCGTGTTTTACAAGCCAGCGTATTATATTTATTGAAGCTTCAGTAGGATTTTCTAAACCTTTTACATACTCTACTTCTTCAAACTTATCTCCACCAGCATGTGTTCCCTTTATTGATAGATGTTGAGCATATGCGTGGTGTAAACCAACATGGTCACCATATAAAGTATCTGGACCGAAGCTCACATAATCAATACCAACTAAGTCTTTAATATATTCAAAATGTTCCATAAAAGAATCTATTGAATGATTCCTATTGTTTTTAGTTAGTGTAGTATGAGGGGCAGCTTCTATTCCAACTACTCCACCTTTTGCTGCACAGGCTTTTATAACTTCATCAGTTTTAAGTCTGCGGCTGTTCCAAAGTGATCTTGCTCCAGCATGAGAGATAAATACTGGTTTAGTACTTTTTTCAATTACATCCAAACAGGTCTTATCACCTACATGTGAAATATCAATAGCCATTCCAATTTTATTCATTCTTTCTACTGCCTGTTCTCCAAAAGCAGTTAATCCACCGTCTCTTTTTTCTTTTAATCCTGAACCAAGACCATTTGACTCACTATATGTGATTCCCATAAGTCTTACACCATAACCGTAAAGAATTTCTATTCTATCTAATTCATTTTCTATCATTGCTGCACCTTCCATCGTAGGTATCAAGGCTAACCTACCATTTTCATGTGCAGAGATGATATCATCTACATTTTCACACCTTACTATATAGTCCTGGTGGGCAATATCACTTAATCTCATTCCAAGATCATATAATACATCATTCCACTTCCAGCCGTGTTTTGAAGTAATAGCACAGGTACCATCCATCAGGTTGTCAAAGACAGCATCTAATGGAGAATTTGCTAAAGCTTCATAAGCTGTAAACTGTCGTCCTTCCCTTGTATAATCAAATACTTCACTCATATCTTCAGGAAACTGTACCGGATGTTCATGAAGAGATATCACTAATGAATCTTTCATTAACTTTTCAGTTCTTTTTTCCTCTTCTTCAGTTAATGGTACTAAGTAGGGTTGAACCCTTTTATTTTGATCAGCAAGTTCAAACGAACGATAGTCATAGTCTGGTGTTAAGTATTCAAATGATTTATATCCATCATATTTTTTGTTTAACCCCATATTTTCAACTCCTTTAGTTTATACCCCCATCAAGGAGGAGGTCTAAGATGGGGGCTAGTTAACTATATTGTTTTAATTACTTCTTATATACTCCTGATAAACTCTGTGGGTCTACAAGTCCTTTAAGATCACTAGGATAAACTGTAAAACCAGCAAAGTCGTTACTGTATGCAAAGTTATATTCCTGTACATAGAGTGTCACTACAGGCATCTCCTCGATAAATCCTTCCTGGAATGCATATAGATTCTCAAGCATCACTTCTTCATTAGGAGCAAATCTGGCATTTTCCATATAAGTATCAAGTTCTTCAGAATCTAAACTCATAAAGTTTAGAAATGCTGTAGAATGGTAAAGAGTATACATGGAATCACTTGCTTCATCAATTATTCCCCAGCCTCCTAAGTTTACATCAAATTTCTTTTGATCAAATAATAGGTCACTATAAGTTGATTTTTCAAGTGGTTTTAATTCTAATCTTAAACCAATATTTTTATAGTTTTCAGCCAATATTTGAGCTGTCTTTTTAAGGTAGACATCATTTCCATCATAAATCATTTCTAATACGACATCTTCACCTGTATCAGGATCATTAACAATACCGTTTCCATCTGTATCTTCATAACCAGCTTCTGCTAATTTTTGCTGAGCAGCTTCTGGATTATATTCAGGCAATTTAGCATCAGGATTCAGTACATCTTCATAAACTGGTGAAACACCAGTATCAATTAATTGACCATCACCCTGTAATGCCATACCGATAATTTTTTCTCTGTCAACTGCTGTTGCAATGGCCTGTCTTAAGTTAACATCATCTAAAAATTTATTATTAAAGTTAAAGCCCATGTATACAAAACCTAAACTAGGTGTTTGAACAACTTCAAAGTCGGGATCTTGTTCCAATTGAGCTGCCTGTGAACGAGGTATATCTTTAGCGGTTAAATCAATTTCACCTCTCTTTAAAGCTAATACCATTGTGTTTACATCTGGATAAACTCTAAATGTAACTTTATCTAAATATGGTCTGCCTTCAGGTGAATCAAACCAGTTATCAACACTTTCTAATGTATAATACTGTCCTCTTTTAAAGTCTACTAATTCAAACGGCCCTAATCCTACAGGATTTTCATTTGAAAAATCACGTATACTTTCAACTTCTGAAAAGATATGTTTTGGAACAATTCTCTGCCAGAAACCAAAAGTACCAATAAATCCGGGATAAGGTTGTTTTAAGTTATATACGACTGTATAATCATCTGGTGTTTCAACACTTTCAACCTCATCGAAAACATCTGCCTGCCATTGTAGTTTCTTTTCATAAAGTATTTCACCGGTAAATTTAACATCTTCTGATGTTAAAGGAGTACCGTCCTGCCATTCAAGGCCTTCTTTTAATTTAACTGTGACCTGTGTTCCATCTTCAGATGTATTAATTTCATCTGCTATATATGGTACTTTTACCCCTTCTTCATTCATAACCATCAAAGTTGGATATATGTTATTTAAAATCCAGGAACCGATCCTATCATTTGATATAAAGGGATTAAGTGAATCTGGGTCAGTTGTAATCCCTATATTTAATGTTCCCCCGAATTTTCCATCTTGTGCTGCAACAACACCACTAAACACTGCTGTAAATAAAACTAATAGTAAAAATAAAGATAAATACTTTTTCATTTTTTTATTCCTCCCTGCTCTTATTAAAGTTCTTTTCCATATCTACTTAAAAATTTCCCTGTACCAACATTCTCGACTACTCCTTTATCTAAAACAACTTTACCATTTACTACTACATTATCAACTCCTTTTGCTAAAGTTATTGGTTTACTGTAATCAATTGTATCCTCATCAGGATAGCTAAAGTTATCAAAATCAATGACAGCTATATCAGCTTTAAGTCCTTCTTTTAGAAGTCCTCTGTTTGTTAGTCTAAACTGCTGAGCCGGTAGTGAAGTCAGCCTTCTAATTATATCTTCTAATCTCACCCCCTTGTCACTCATTAATTTATAGAATATAGGGAATGCTCCCCTTCTAAACAGTTCATACCATGCTCCCGGATCATCTGTTTCACCAAATATTCGATCAGATCCAACCATAACTAGTGGATTATCACTAACACTATCTGGATACTCTGTACCGGGAAAATCATCACGGTTCATACCTCCCAACCAAAGAGTAAAATCAAGATCATCATCAGCTAACATATCTAATAATAGGTCATCTGGATCTTTATCTTTTGATTTGGCTATCTCTTCTATAGACTTACCTTCAAGTTCATTGTTATCAGTATTAATGACAAAAATATTTGAACGATCATCTCCAAAGATTACTGCATCTTCTAGTATTTTTTCTCTTCCCTTTTCATCTCTTAAAGCTTTTTTTACACCCTCAATACCCTGTTCAAAAAGATCTGATGATAATGCCATAATAAACTGCAGCATTCTATCTTTTCTGGTACAGTGTCCACTACTCTTTGGTATTGTATCAACCGCTATTTCTACTCCTTGATCTCTTGCTTTTAAAATTTCATCATAGGCTTCTGGAACTGTAGGTGTTAGATGAGAAACCTGAACCCTTACATCCGCTTTTTTACCGATCTCTATAGCCTCTTTTACTGCTTCTAATTCACCTTCATAGTACCTTATATGAGAAGTATAAATACTGTCATATTCAGCTAAAGTTTTAGCTGCCTTAACTAGTTCCTCTGTTTTAGCATATCTGCTGGGAATATATGAAAGCCCAGTTGACATTCCTAAAGCACCCTGTTTTAAACCTTCTTCAATAATTTCAGCAATTTCTTTGGTCTCCTTATCAGTAGGTTCTCTATCTTTAGACCCCCCCATTACTGACCAGCGAATTGTCCCGTGTCCTAAAAGAACACCCATGTTAATATTAAAGCCCTTTTGTTTTACAAGGTCAATATACTCACTAAATGAACTCCATTTATGCTCAGCATAATATTCTTTTGCTTCAGTTGATACTAAGCCGTTTTTATACATATATTCAAAAACATTTTTGGATTCACCAGGGGTAACTGAGTGTCCGCAGTTCCCATTAACTATTGTAGTAACACCCTGTCTTAAAAAGTCCTCAAATAATCCATTTTCTAAAACAACTAGCTCTTCATGTACATGGGGATCAATAAATCCAGGAACTACCGTTTTGCCTTCTGCATCTACTATCCTTTCTGCTTCAGCTTCAATTGTAGTAGCTATTTTTTTTATTTCATCTCCAACTACTGCAAGATCTGCTCTATATCCAGGATTACCACTTCCATCTACAATAAATCCGTTTTTTATAATTAAATCATACTCCATTCTCTCAACTCCTTATATTATAAAATCATGTCTTCTAAGTCTTTGTTATATTTTGTCAATACCAGGGGTTTGTCATCAGTAACAACTACAGTATCAGAATGTCTAAACCCAGCAAATCCATCAATATATATTCCGGGTTCACTTGATAAAACCATACCTTTTTCCAAGACTGTATCGTCACCTTTTTCAACCCAGGGTGGTTCATGTTCTTCTAAACCTTTTCCATGACCTGTTCGGTGTCTGATATATTCTCCTAAACCGGAATCTTCAATGTAGCCTAAGACCTCTTGGTCTATCTTTGAACATTTGACACCTGGTTTCATCATGGAAATTCCAAGCTCCTGAGCTTCAGACATTACATTAAATGCTTTTACCTTTCTAGAATTAGGTTCACCGATTATAAAGGTTCTTTCACACTCAACCCGATAACCACGGTAATTGGCACCACAGCTTAAAATTAAATTATCTCCCTTTTTTAACCTGCGGTTTGATGGTAAAGCATGTGGCAGAGAAGTTCTCTCTCCACTGGGAATAAGTCCACCAGCAGGTCCTCCCGGCACATATATAATTTCATCTAATTCATTAACCATCTTAGCAACTGTAGCTGAGGTCATCTGATCTAAAAGCTGTATTTCACTTTTACCCACCTCTACATGGTCTGCTCCATATCCAACTATAAAGTCTGCATATTCAGCTGCTTTTTTTAAGTAATCAACCTCAAGTTCAGATTTTATTTCTCTAATTTTTGAAATATAATTATCTACAGATATTTTATTTAAGTAATTTTGATAAAAGATGTACTTTTTAAATGATAAACTATCAAAAACTACATTTTTAATGCTCCTGTTAGTACTTATAAACTCTTCAATAATATATTCGTCAAGATTAAAGGTACCCGGGTATTCAAAATATGTTATTAGATTATCTATTGATTCAAGACTGCTTGCTTCCTCTTCTTCTAGGGAAGGTACAGCTAAACTTACTTTTCCCTCTTTATCGATCATACAAACAACCGGTCTTTCTGATGAAACAAAAAAGTAGTCTAACATATAAAATATATTATATGGATTTGTGATTATATATCCGTCAAACCCGTTTTTGTTTAAGTATTCTACTACTTTGTTTTTTCTTTTTTCTAAGTCTTCTTTAATTTTTTTCATCTAATTACCTACCTTTGCCTTAATTTTGGATTTAGTGCTTCTCTGATACCCATACCAATAAAGTTAAAGGAAATCACAAAAAACATAATTGCTAAACTGGGAAAAAGTGAATACCACCAAGCAGATAAAAAGGAACCACTTTGATGAGCATTTTCCAGTATCTTACCCCAACTCCAGGTTAAAGGATCACCTAAACCTAAAAACGAAAGTCCTGCTTCTGACAAGATTGCTGTGGCAATGATAATTGTCATATTAACCAAAATTGGGCCACTAACATTTGGAAGTACATGTTTAGTCATAATCTTATAGTTAGATGCTCCTAATACTTCAGCTGCATTTATATACTCCATATTTCTTACCGACAAAGTAGAAGCTCTTGTTATCCTTGCCAGCTTCGGCCAGCTGAATAGTCCAATTACAAGTGCAATATTTTTAATGTCTGAACCGATAACTGCTGCCATAATAATCATTAATGGTAATACAGGCAATGTTAAAAACACATCTGTAAGTCCCATCGCTAATGAAGAAATAAGTCCATCAAAATATCCGGAGATTAAACCGATCGGTACCCCAATAACCAAAGCAATAAGTACTGTTAAAAAACCTACCTGTAATGAGGTTCTGGTTCCCCAGATAACTTGAGAATATATATCAAGTCCCATATCATCAGTTCCAAAGAGATTTTCCTCAGAAGGAGGTCTAAGTACATTACTATAATCTCCATAACCTGAAACAGGTTCTGCTATATAAGGAGCAAATGCTGCAACTACAACTATTAATATAACACCAATTAGTCCTATCACACCTAATTTATGTTTGAAAAACGTTTTAATTATCTTTTTTAATAAAGTTTCATGCTTTTTGTTTTTCTTTTTATGTTTATCTGTCTCCATTTTAACCCACCTCCTAGATACTTAATTTAACTTTACTCTCGGATCAAGATAAGCATAAACTAAGTCAGTTAATATGTTCATTGTAATAACACTTACAGCTAATATTAAAAATGCACCCTGTAGTACTGGAAAGTCCTGCTGTCCAACTGCTTCATAAATCATTCTGCCTACACCTGGAAATGAAAATATTGTTTCTGTTAAGACAGCCCCACTAACCATTCTACCTAAAAGTAGTCCTGCCATTGTAACGGTTGGGATTAAAGCATTTCGAACTGCATGTTTCCAAACAACTTGTCTTTCTTTAACTCCTTTGGAGCGCGCAGTTCTAATATAATCTTCACTTAAAACATCAATCATTGAAGCCCTCATGTATAATACATAGTTGGCTAAATAGATCAATGTTAAAGTTAGTACAGGTAAAACTAAGTGCATCACAACATCTTTAAAAAATGTAAATCCCTCAACACCTGGTGTATATGCGCCACCGATTGGAAAAATTGAAATCTGATATCCAAAAAAGTACAGTAATGTGATGCCTAACCAGGGTATAAATATAGATATTCCAAAAATAGTGAAGGCGTTTATTAAATGATCTAGAATAGAACCTTTCTTATATCCAGCAAAAACTCCTAAGGGTACACCTATTACCATTGTAAAAAGTTGTGTTAGACCCATAAGTAACAGAGTCCAAGGTAGTCTACTTAATATAACTTGTGTGACCGGAGTTTTATAAATAAATGACTGTCCTAAATCTCCTTTTATCATCTGTTTTAGGTATAAAAAATACTGTACAAATAATGGTTTGTCTAGACCAAATTCTTGTAGAAGCCTTGCTCTGGCTGCTTCACTCATTCTAGGGTCAAGCATTATTGTAGTTGGATCTCCGGGCATTAACCTTAAGATTAAAAATGTAATTGAAACTGCTATTAATAATGTTATTAATCCTCTTATAACCCTTTTTAATATATAATTAGTCATTCTCAATCCTCCTTCACTTTAACTAATTAGACCAGGCTTTATTTAATACTCTAATAATGTTTTCACCTATAACCTTATTTATATCTTCTATAGAATAGTTATGTTTAATAAGCCATTTTAAAATATTTTTCATACCTTCTGCCGGGTTTTCTAACCCCTCTACAGATTCAACCCTTTTATGATCTCTGGTTTGTTCATCAATTGACATATTTGAACTAAATAGATCGTGCAGCCCAACATGGTCTCCAAACAATGTATCCGGTCCAAAAGCCAGATGATCAATTCCAACCAGCTCTTTTATATATTCAAAGTGTTCCATATATGATTCCAGATTATGATAGGGATTATTTTTAGTTACTGTGGTATGGGGAGCTGCTTCTATTCCAATCACACCACCTTTTTTTGCACAGGCTGTAAATACTTCATCTGGTTTTAATCTTTTAATATTCCATAGATTTTTTGCCCCGATATGGGTAATAAAGACCGGTTTATTACTTTTTTCAATTACATCTAATGCAGTTTTATTACCACAGTGAGATACATCGATAGCCATTCCTACTTTGTTCATTCTCTCTACTGCCTGTTCACCAAAAGCAGTTAATCCACCATCTCTTTTTTCTTTTAATCCACTGCCTAAATTATTTGATTCACTGTAAGTAATACCCATCATCCTTACACCTAAACCATAAAGTATTTCAATTCTATCAAGTTCATTTTCAATCATCGTTGCACTCTCTAAAACCTTAACCCAGGCAATTTTTTCTTCTTTTTTAGCTTGATAAAAATCTTTAACTCTTTCACCTTTGATAAAAAAGTCCTGATGATCAATATCACAGGTTCTCATTCCTATATCATGGATTACATCCTCAAACTTCCAGCCGGATTTAGAATGTATTATACAGGTGCCGTCCATCATATTATCAAAGATTACATCAATTATTGATTGAGAAAGGGCTTCAAATCCGGTAACCTCTCTACCCTGTCTTTCATAGTCTTTTAGTTGATTTAAATCTTTGGGTATAACTGTCGGATGTTCATGAAGATTGATTATCAAAGTATCATTAACTATCTCATTAAAGAGCTTTAACTGGTTTTCTGTAAGTTTTATTTCAAAAGGGTTTACTCTATTGACCTCTTTAGAAAGTTCAAATGATCTATAGTCTACATCTTTTTCTAAATATTGATAAGACTTATATCCTTTATATCCTTTTTTCATAATTTTTAAGCCTTCTTTCCATAACAATCTCTGTATACTATTGAATCAAAATCTTTTTTACTGGGATTAGCATGATAACCAGCATTATATCCTATAGGTAAAAAGGCTAGTACTTCAACATCAGATGGTACATCAAATACTTCTTTTAGCTCTTTTTCTCTAAAACCAGAAATCCAGCAGGTAGCTAAACCTAGATCAACTGTTTTTAAGACCATGTTTTCTACTGCTGCAGCCACATCCTGAACTGCAGCCTTTTTTCCGTGTTCTCCGTATTTATTAACTGTATCACTGTAATCAATACAAGCTAGTATTAAAACAGGCGCTTTTCTAATCCAGTCCTGATTATTTTTACTATCTCTTTTATTTCCCGGATAAGTGCTGTCAACTGCTTGATTTATCTTTTTTTGATCTAAGGTATATAGGAAACGCCAGGGCTGTAAATTTCCGGCAGTTGGAGCTTTAACACCGGCTTTTATAATATCTATTACAGCCTCTTTTGATACTTTATTATCTTTAAACTTTCTTACACTTCTTCTTTTATTTAAGATTTTTTCTAACTCCATATTATGAATCAACCCTTATATATAGTTCATCTAGGCTGTCAACCTTACCGTCTGCTATTTTAGGGGGGGTCATAAAAGCTTTCTTAGAATGCATTAGATTTGAACCAACCAGGGCTTCAGCTGTTTTTAATCCGGTTTTAGAAGGATTAACAACAGGTACTTTTAATATCTTTTGTACCTCTTCTGCCACATCTAAAAAGCCCATTGTCATACAACCTAATACTAAAACATCTGCTCTATCTTTTTGAATCGCTTCTCTACCAATTGAAACTATTTTCTCAACCGTATCTTCCCTATTTTCAGCCAACTCTAAAACAGGAATATTTAATGGTTTAACTGAAGCAAGGCTTGATTTAACACCTGCTTTATATGCCAATTCATAAGAACTAGATACAGTACTATCTGTAACAGTTAATACTGAAAAGTTATGTCCTAACATTACTGCTAACTGCATACTAGTCTGTCCGGGACCGACCACTAACATATCTGTAGTTATCTCACGCATTCCATCAAGTCCGGGGTCACCTGCACATCCTAGTATGGCTGCATCAAAACCCTCTTGTTCTAACTGATAGATCTTTTCGGCAGTTGCTGGAATACTTAAATACTCTTCATACATAGATTCAACCGAGGCAGGTCCTTCACTTACTCCGGTCACAATTACGTCTGTGCCTTCAAAGGCCCACTTATTTAAGAGGCCTTCTCTTCTTTTCATCTCTTCTTTATCCATTATCCCTGGTACTACATAAGCAATTTTCACTCTCTACTCACTCCTTTAATTTATATGACACTTCACATAATGGTCTTTATTGACTTTTATCATCTCTGGTTCAACCTTACTACACTCTAGAGATGCTTCTGGACAACGGTCCTGAAAATTACATCCCGGAGGTAAATTAATCGGATCAGGCACATTTTCTTTAATATCAATATTTTCTCTTTTCAAATCTGGATCTGGGGTCGGAACTGCGCTTATTAAAGCCTTAGTATAGGGGTGTTTAGGAGTTCCGATCACATCTAAAGCAGGTCCAATTTCCATAATCTGTCCCAAATACATGATAGCTACCCGGTCACACATATATTGAATTAGTGACAGGTCATGAGAAATATATACTGTTGATAAACCCATATCTTTTGTAATACTTTTAAGTAAGTTTAAAACCCCGGCTCTTACAGAAACATCTAACATTGAAACCGGTTCATCTGCTACAATAAAATCGGGATTAACAATTAATGCTCTGGCAATTACTATCCTTTGAAGCTGGCCACCACTTAATTGATGTGGATGTTTGTCTAGATATGATTCAGGTGGTTTTAAGTTGACCCTGTTTAACATTTCAATAATTATTTTCCGCCTACTACTTTTAGTTCCAATACCATGTATTATTAATGGTTCTAATAAGGAACGATAAATTGTAAACCTGGGATTTAATGCTTCGTAAGGATTTTGAAAGATTAACTGTGCTTTTTTTCTAAAGTCCTTTACCTTTTCTTTGCTATCTACGGTACTAATATTTTTTCCGTTGAAATAATAGTCTCCATCTGTTAAAGAATAAAGCTTAAGCAGGAGTTTGCCGGTAGTGGTTTTGCCACAACCTGATTCACCTGCTAGTCCTAAGGATTCACCATTTTTTAGTTTAAAATTAAGTCCATCTACAGCTTTTAAAAGCTGTGCTTTATTACTTCCAAACATTTTTCTCTGGACCGGAAAGTGCTTTTTTAGATTATTTACTTCTATTAGATTGCCTTGTTCTGCCATGTCTTTACCTCCCGTGATTTTTTTCTTAGCTCATCCAGATCACTTTGATGTATACAAGCTGAATAATGTCCAGGACTTAACTCTTCTAACTTCGGTTCATCTTTTAAACAAATATCTTCAGAAAAAGGACAGCGTGCTGTAAAACGACATCCTTTTGGTGGATTAATCAGTTCTGGTGGTGCACCTGCAATTGAAATCAACTGTTTATCAGGTTTTGTTATATCAGGAAAAGAATTTTCAAGCCCCATTGTATAAGGGTGTAAAGGTTCTTTTAAAACCTCATTTGCAGGGCCTTTTTCAACTATTTTCCCGGCATACATTACAGCAATCTGGTCACAGGTTTGAGCTACTACTGATATATCATGTGTAATCATGACAAGTGAAATATCAAACTCTTCTCTTAAACCTTTCAGTTCTTTTAAGATTTGGTGTTGTACTATTACATCTAGTGCAGTAACCGGCTCATCTGTAATTATAAGGCTTGGATTTAATGCTAGAGCAAGAGCAATAACCGCTCTTTGTTTCATACCACCTGAAAACTGATGAGGATAATAATTAAGTAGTTCTTTAGTTAATCCAACCTTTTTAAACAACAGTTCTGCCCTATCTAAAGCCTCTTTTTTATTTAATTTACCTTTGATTCTCATAACTTCTAGAAATTGATTTTTTACTGTATAGACTGGATTCAAGGAATCCATTGCTGCCTGTGGAACCATCGCAATATCTTTCCAGCGTAAATCTCTCATCTCTTGGTCACTATACTTTAATATGTCCTTATTTTTATAATATACCTCACCCTCTGGAATAAAGGCATTTTTTGACATTACTCTGACTATGCCTTTAACAGTAGTTGACTTACCACAACCTGATTCTCCTACTAATCCTAGACTTTGACTTCTATCTAATTTAAAAGAAATACCGTCAACTGCCTGACTTATACCCCGGGAGGTTTCATAATGAACTTTTAAATTATTAACTTTAAGTAATGACATCTACTCACTCCTTACTACTTTGTTTAATACTCTTTTAACTGTGGGTGTAAAATTTCTTCTGAACCCCTACCGATATAAAATCCTGCCATAACAGCCAACATTATAAATATTCCGGGAGGTACAAACCAGTGGTATGCTCCTCTTGATAAAGCTTGAGATACATAAGCATCATTTAGCATATATCCCCAACTAATTACATCAGGGTCTCCAAATCCTAAAAAACTAACTGAAGCTTCGGTTAATATTGCCCAACCAACTGCCAATGATCCATATAGAAATGAAAGGGGTAAGATATTTGGAGCAATATATACAAAGATTATTCTAAGATCAGAAGCACCCGAAACTCGAGCCGCTTCAACAAAACTTCTTTCACGTACTGTTAAGACCTGTGATCTTATTACACGGGCTGTATCCCGCCATAGGAGAAGCGCCATCGCAAATACTATATTCCATATACTTGGTCCTAAAAAACCCACTAATACAATTACAAATGGTATAAAAGGAATACCAAATGCAACATCTGTAATTCTCATCAATATACTGTCTGTTTTTCCACCATAATAACCGGAAAAAAGTCCAACTAAAGTACCTGCAACCATTACAAAAAATGCAGCTGTAAATCCAACAACTAAGGCTGGTCTTGCACCATATATTAACTGAGAAAATATATCTCTTCCCATATTAGTAGTTCCTAGCAAAAAATCCTGACTAGGAGGTTTATTAAACATATACTCTGAACCTACTTTTACCATTTCATATGGATTGTATGGTGCAATATATGGTGCCAGGAGTGCAATTATTATAAATACTAAATAGATAATTGCTCCTATCAATGCAAATTTATCATTTATAAGAAACTTGTACGATTGTACAAAAGCATTTTTTATAGCTTCCTTCATGTTCTTACCTCCTACTTTCAATATTGACTCTGGGATCTAATAAACTATATATGATATCTGCTATGAAGTTCATAAAAACCATTACACCTGCTATCAAGATAAATGCTCCCTGAGCAAGAGGATAATCACTGGTTGAAACTGCTTTTACTAATAATCTCCCTAAACCGGGCCAACTAAAAACGGTTTCAATTACTACATTTCCTCCCATAGCATAACCAATTCCTACGGCCATTGCTGTAATTACAGGTAAAAAAGCATTCCTAGCAGCATACTTAAACATTATTCTTAATTTTGATAGTCCCCTCATTTCAGCCATTTCTACATAGGACTCACTCATCACATCAAGCATATTAGACCTCATTAATAGTAGAGGTAATCCTAATAAATAAATTGATAGGGTCAAGGCAGGTAAAAACAGATGCCTATAAAAATTAAAAGAAACAAGTTTATGAAACTCTGAAGCATAAGACGTACCTGCCTGTGAAACCCCACCTGAGGGAAAGATTCCAAATTCAAAAGAAAAAACTGCAAGTAGTATCATTCCTACCCAAAACTGGGGGGCAGCTCTGGTAAACAGGGTAGTTATAATCCCTGCAGTTTCTGCCTTTTCTCCCCGTTTCCAGGCTAAAAATATACCACCAACAACTCCAGTAAAATATGCAATTATAAGTGCGGATAACATTAAATAAATCGTATTTGGTAAAACTTTTAAAATTACATTAACAACCGAATCTTTATAAAAAAAGGACTGACCTAATTCTCCCCTTAATAAGTTCTTTATAAAAATAACATACTGCATCCAAAGAGATTGATCTAAACCAAACTGCTGCATTAATATCTGTTGTTGTTCTTCGGTAAATGTTGGATCTATGTATGCTACCAGGGGATTACCGGGCATAAGTCTAAATATAAAAAATAATATGGTTGAAATAATCCACATTGTTAAAATCATCTGACCGGCTCTTTTTAATATATATTTCCACCTGACATTCAATTTAATCCCTCCATTTGTTTTAAAGCAGGGGATTTGACTCCCCTGCTGATATAACATTTATTACTCTTCTGGATACAATAGTCTTCCTTCGTCATCCCATTCATATCCTGCTTCTTCTAAAATTTCTCTAGCCTGTGCAAATCCACCACTAGGATAGTTTAAGTCAGGATTTTTCCAATACTCTAAAGCAGGTGACACTACTGAATTAGCTGGTTCTGCAAAACCTTTCCAGACTAACTGTGTTATTAAATCTCTATCATTAAGAGCTGCAATCGCTCTTCTAAACGCTTTATCATTAAATGGTTTGATTCTATGATTAGGAGCTAAAAATCTAAATCCTAAATCAACAGATGAAACCATAGTTAGTTTTGGATCTGATTCAACTCTTTGTTCTAATAGCTGACTATCTCCTAAATAAGTAGCCAAAAAGTTGATTTCTCCATTCTGTAACATACCTAAGGTTGCTTCCATGTTTGGAACAAACCTTGCAATCCAGTTATCTACTTTTGGTGGTTGAAAATAATCTTCATTAGCTGTTAATACAACTTCTTCAGAAAACTTCCAGTCACTAAATTTAAATGGACCAGAACCTACAGGAACTTCTTCCTGATAACTTTCAGCATTTTCTGGTTTGTCCTTTAAGTCTTCAATTACAGGACCCCAGATGTGTTCAGGAATAATATTTACTTTAGCTAAACTTGCAGTCTCAAAAGCTGCCCACGGTTCTTTTAAGTTAAACTCTAGTGTACTGTCATCAACTATTTCAATATTTTCAATTACATCAACAAACGGTTTATACATTGGTGCTTCACCAGTCTTTGGTACTTCAAATGAAAATTTAACATCTTCTACAGTTACATCTTCACCATCATGCCATTTAAGGTCATCTCTAAGTACAACTTCCACTGTAGTTTCATCAACCCATTCTACACTCTCAGCTGCCCATGGTTTAGGAAGTCCATCTTGACCCATTCTCATCAATCTATCCCAGACTAGTTCTGTAATCCATGAATCTACACTACCACTGATGTATAATGGGTTAACTGACTGTACTGTATCATTACTATTTAAAATCAAATCTTTTTGATCACTAATCGGTTCAGCATTTAAATAGGTCCAGAAGTTTTTAACACCCAAACCGGCCATTTCTTTTATAGAATCAGCTGCAAATACTTCATTATTGTAAACTATATTAACCATTGGATGTACAGCAAATATATATGCTGCATCTTCAGCTATTATTTCTTGTGCTTTATAGATCAGATCTTTCCTTTCTTCCCTATCAATAATCACTCTCTGCTGTTCTGCGACTTTATCATATTCGGGATTTTTATATCCTATAAAGTTATAACCGGTTTCAGCCGTACTGGAATGAAATAGGTTATAGGTAAATTCATCGGGATCAAGCCTTTCAGGACGGGCTGTCATCTGCCAGCCTGTAATTTGCCAGGCATCCCTATCATACCAAACTACATCTGCCATCTGCTCCCAGGGCATTACATCAACTTTAGCATCTATACCAATCCTTTTCATAGCTTCTGCCAAAACTGTTATTGTTTCAAATTCATCTGGGGAAGATGACTTAGGTCTGGTAATTAATGAAACTTCTACCACCCTATCATTCTCTTGGGCAAAACCGGTTTCTCCTAAAAATGTGACTATAAATGTAAACACCATTAAAATACTTAAAACTACTACCAATTTCCTTCTCACTACTATCTCCTCCTATATGTTTTTGTTATAAAGATTAAATGTCTACTGGTAACCACTACTAACTTCTCAAATTCTCCTTATTATGTTCAATTATTATATCTTTTTTTCACCCCCTGATCTTTTTTCCGTCTTTAAATATCGCCAATATACTATCTAGATTATCTAAATTATTAACTGGGTTATTCTTTATTACTAAAACATCTGCTATCTTATCTTTCTTAAGTGTTCCTAATTTATTATCAATTCTACATGCTTTTGCAGCCTGTGAAGTAGCTGTTTTGATAGCTTGATAATTATCTAAACCTAAATTTTTAACAAACTTTAACTCCTCTTTTATAAGTCCGTGCATACTGTCAGTACCTACAGCAAAGTTTACATTGCTTTCCAGTATTTTTTGAAAGTTATCTTTTATATACTTCCTAGCTTCTATAACTTTCTTTTTAATCTTACTATTATTTAAATCTGTTTTTTCAATACCTTCTGAATGAAATAAGATACTAAAAGTACCAATAATCCAAAGATCTTTTTCAATAACTTTTTTAAGCTGTGATTCATCAATAAATGCTGCGTGTTCTAAGGTTCTTACATTACTTTCTATAGCAATATCCATTCCTATTCCGCCGTGTACATGGGCAGCTGCATAACTTCCTGCTCTATAAGCTTCTTTAACAATTATCTCAACCTCTTTTTTACTATATGTAGCAAGATTAAGTGTACTTTCTGGTGTACTTATACCACCAGTTAGAAAAAGTTTAATATGATCTGCACCTTTTTGGAAGTTCTTTCTAATCTGTTTTACTATTTCTTCTTTTCCATCACAGGTTGTATGAGCTGCTCCATGTCCGTTAACAGATACAATACCAATCCCACTTGCTAATATTCTAGGAACAACAATATCATTTCTTAGTTCAGCTTTTTTGATTTCAATATCTATATAGTTTTCTTCTCCCATTACTCTAATTGTAGTAACACCCGAATCTAAACTTTTATGTAAGTTCGGTATACTGCGTAATGTGTTTTCTATACCGGGTCTTTTAAGCTGTTCAATCTGATTTCCTTTTCCAGGAATTATCGAAAGATGACTATGACAGTCGATCATTCCAGGCATCAGGTAATTATCACTATAATCAAATACCTCTACCTCATTGTTTTTTAAATAATTTTTAAGTTCTTTTTGATCTTCAAATAATTGTCTTATAATATTGTTTTCAATTAAAAGGGAACCATCTTTAATTATTTGACTGCCAGTTCCAGTAATCAATCCTTTTGATTTAATAATTTTTTTAATTTTAATTACCTCCCATTACTGACATATCAAAGTTTTCTTTGTTACTCTCTTTTATAATGCATAAGATATGCCAAGTTTTGCATTTTTATTATTTTTTAATGAAATTATTTTTTAATTGCTGTTATTACAGGGATGAAAAATTATATTCAGAAAATAGTTAATATTTATACTTATTTGATAATATTCATCAAACAAGTTTGTATAAATTATTTAGGGTATATAGGTGATTAATAAAAACCCTATATACCCTAAAAAACAACCTAATTTATTTTATGAGCTCTTTTCCTTTATCTGTCAAACTGCTCCCCTGTCTTGTAGTACCTATATTAATAAGTTTATACCTTTCTAATACCTTTAATCTACCGCGAACCATCTCTGGTGTTAATATAAGCTGCCGCTCTCTTAACTTATCAGCTATTCTTTTTCTTCCTATATTAATTTCTTCTTTTTGAGCCTCATATAGTACTTTTAAGATCCCAACAAATTCTTCTAGGTTACCTTCATTTTTTAATTTATTTTCCACATCAATAGTTTGACTTATATTATCTTTTTTTTCAACATCATCTATCATTCTAAATTCTTCAGGAAGATGTTTGGGTTCAACCTTGTTTTCTTCAACAACACTACTTATATAGTTTATTATATTTTCTAGTTCTCTAACATTTCCGGGCCAGTTATGATCTTTAAAAATTTTATATACCTTATCAGATATTACTTTACTGTCATTTTTATTATTTAAAAAGTAGTTTACCAAAAAGTATATATCTTCCGGTCTTTCCCTTAAAGGAGGAACCGTAAAGTAGAGTACTTTTAGACGGTAATAGAGATCTTTTCTAAACTGTCCTTTATCAACTAAAGACTGTAGATCTTTATTTGTCGCTGCTATTACTCTAACATCTACCGGAATAATACTATTGCCTCCAACTCGCATAATCTCCTTTTCCTGTAGAACTCTTAAGAGTCTAGCCTGTAATGTCAAGGAAGCATCACCGATTTCATCTATAAAAATTGTTCCTGTATGTGCTTGTTCAAATAATCCGGCTTTGCCTCCCCTTTTGGCTCCTGTAAAAGCTCCTTCCTCATAACCAAATAATTCACTTTCAATTAAACTATCGGAAAGAGCAGCAAAATTTACAGCTACAAAAGGATTATTTTTTCTCTGTGATTTGTTATGTATTGCCTGGGCAAAAAGCTCTTTACCTGTTCCACTTTCACCCTTTATTAGTACTGTAAAGTCATTATCTGCAATTTTTTTAGCGATTTTTACTGTTCTTTTTAGTTTATCACTTATCCCAATTATATCTTTAAAATTATACTTTGAAACAAATCCTTTACTGCGCATCTTTTTTCTGATCTCATGTTCCTGCCTTTGAATCTGGGTTATATCTTTTATACTTAATACTTTAACCTTGTATATACTGTATTGAATTGTTTCTTCTTTGTTTATTAATAATGATTTGTCTCCATGAGTTATCAATTCATTGAATATCTTTTTGTCTTCCTTTAACATATTTAAAATAGAATCATTATTGATAACTTTTACTATCTTTTTACCAATACTGTTTTTTATAGAAACATTCATAAGTTTTTCTGCGGTTTTATTCATAAACATAATCTCATTATCTTCATCAACAGCAATTATTCCATCATGAGATGTTGCTAGAATTCCTTCTAAAACCATATTAAGTTGTGTACTATATTTATTAAGGTTAATTAACTTTTTTGTATAGTTTGCTATTAAAAAGTTACTATTTTGTAATGATAATTTTAGAGTAAAAAGAATTTCAATGATAGTTGAAACATCAATTAATTTAACTCCAATATCAATTATTTTGTCCATACCGTCTGGAGCCAAAAACTTTCCACCCGGTGTAATAGCAACCTTTTCATCAGAATACTTATCTCCAGGAGAATATGGTCTATAGTCCAGATGATCAATCCCTAATTCTTTTAATAAATCGATCGTTTCTTTTGCTGTATATTGATAATTACTAACCACTAATACTTTAGTTTTTGGTCTAATTTGAAATAGTTCAGATATATTTTCAAGATTAATTGCCCTTCTAACTGTTATAACTGTAGTATCTTCTGGAGTAATGTCCCGAACTCTGCCATAAATTACCTTACTTGAACTAAGTACCACATCACAGTTAGATAAGTCAATATTATCATCACTTAAGATATATTTTTTTACCTTTACTCGGTTACCAAAGATCTCTTCTAACTGTTCAGCAAACGCATCTCTCATAACTTCTGCAATTGTAATTAAGCCCAATACCTTTTGGTCTTTCATTATTTATCACCTGCTGTTTTGTATATTTATGAATATTGTTTATTATATACAAAAAATATTATAATAGCAATCTAATTAATCAATGTATAAATTTTCAGAATATATTATTTTACTTGACAAGTTTGGTCAACTATACTATACTTATATACAAATAAACATAATTAAATAAGCTTAGAAAAAGGAAAGTACCTTAAAGGAAATCTTACAGAGAGGGAACCTCGGCTGAAAGTTTCTATATTTCTTTTAATGGAAAGTGCCCTTTGGAGCTGTGTACCGAACTAAGTAGGTTACACCGGCTAATCACCCGTTATAGTGATAGGGTATGACAGTACCTGAAATGAGTAAAAATTAAAGTGGAACCGCGAGTTTAAACCGCCTTTATATTAAATAAGGGCGGTTTTTTATATTCAAAGAGGGAGGAATAATTTGTTATGTTAAATAATGCTGTAGAATTAATCGGTAATACAAAAATGGTAAAATTAAATGAATTGACAAAAGGCTTAAGATCTGAAATTTTTGTTAAACTGGAAGGGAACAATCCCGGTGGATCAATTAAAGATAGGCCTGTAAAGAAGATGTTTGAACTTGCTCAAAAGGCAGGTCACCTAAAAGAGAATAGTACAGTAATTGAACCCACTAGTGGCAACACGGGTATTGCAATTGCCCTAATCAGTAAACTTAAAGGCTATAAATCAATCCTTGTTATGCCTGATACAATGTCTAGGGAAAGAAGAAAAATGATGAAAATGTATGGGGCTGAAATCATCTTAACTGATGGTGACAAAGGAATGAATGGTTCAATTGAATTAGCTGAAAAACTACGTAAAGAAAATGATTATGTGATGCTTGATCAATTCAAAAATGAAGGAAATGTTTTATCTCATTATGAAAATACCGCACCTGAAATTATTGAACAGTTATCTGATATAGATATTTTTATTGCAGGAGTTGGTACAGGTGGTACAATTACAGGTGTTGGAAATAAACTTAAAGAGTATAACAAAGATATTAAAGTAATTGCTGTTGAGCCTTCAAACTCTGCTGTACTTTCCGGCCAAGAACCAGGTTCACACAAGATACAGGGTATTGGAGCAGGTTTTATACCTGAAATTATGGATACTTCAGTAATTGATGAAATATTGACAGTTGAAAATGAAGAAGCTTTTGAATATACTAGAGAATTAGTAAGAAAAGAAGGTCTTTTTACCGGTATTTCAAGTGGAGCAAATGTAGCTGCAGCAGTAAAAGCAGCTGAAAAATATGATAATAAAAAAATTGTTACTGTTTCACCTGACAATGGTTGGAAGTACCTCTCAATCATCGATTATTAATGAAGGAGGATCAAAAATGATTAATTATATAAAAACAATTGTTAACTATACAATAAAAAAAGATCCGGCTGCTAGATCATTTGCAGAAGTACTATTTTTATATCCTTCTGTTCATGCTCAGATCTTATATAAAGTGGCTCATAAACTATATAACAAAAAAATGTACTTTATTGCTCGTATGATTTCACAGATCGGTAGGTTTTTAACTGGAATTGAAATACATCCTGGAGCAAAGCTAAGTAATAAAGTATTTATTGACCATGGACACGGAGTTGTAATCGGAGAAACTACTGAAATAGGTGAGGATGTAGTAATTTACCACGGAGTAACTCTAGGAGCCACTGGTAAAGAGAATAATTTCAAAAGACATCCCACAATAAAAAATCATGTCTTAATAGGTGCCGGATCTAAAGTGCTTGGACCAATTACAGTTCATGATGGGGCAAAAATTGGGGCTAACGCAGTTGTGTTAGATGATGTAGAGAAAAGTACTACTGTTGTTGGCATACCAGCTAAAGTTAATAGGAATATTAGAGTTGTTAAAGAAGATAAA
>JBNJDV010000018.1:0-24552 GCA_051745185.1 Bacillota bacterium | reverse complement strand
TAAAAATGCTTGCTATACTGTTTATGCAAAACTAAAAAGGAGCAGCACAGATAATCGCGGTAGATTAATATCTACTGAGGAAAGTCCGGGCTTCATAGGGCAGGATGCTGGGTAATACCCAGTGTAGGTGACTACCAGGAAAGTGCCACAGAAAATACACCGCCAATTTGGTAAGGGTGAAAAGGTGAGGTAAGAGCTCACCAATATTCAGGTGACTGAATAGTTTGGTAAACCCCATTCGAAGTAAGTCCAAATAGGGAGATTATAAGGTGGCCCGCTTTTTCTCCGGGTTGGACGCTTGAGATAGCAAGTAATTGCTATCCTAGATAGATGATTATCTGATACAGAACCCGGCTTATAGTGCTGCTCTTTTTTTATGCAAACATATGTTTATATTTTTATCTTAACAAATTGAAAATGAAGTTAAATTATGTTAAAATAAAGAGCAGAACAAAGATTTAGGAGGTAAAATAATGGCTGGACACTCTAAGTGGGCAAATATTAAACATAGAAAACAAAAACAGGATAAAAAACGTGGGAAATTATTTTCAAAGCTATCTAGAAAAATAGCAGTTGCTGCCAGAGAAGGCGGCGGTGACCCAGAAATGAACGCAGATTTAGCTTTTGCAATCGATAAGGCAAAAGAAAATGACATGCCTAAAGACAATATAGAGAGAGCTATAAAAAGAGGTACAGGTGAACTTGAAGGTGTAGATTATAAGCAATTTACTTATGAAGGTTATGGACCTGGTGGAGTAGCCCTTTATTTAGATATTATGAGTGATAACAGAAATAGAACTGCTTCTGAAATAAGACATATATTATCCGAACATGGTGGCAATCTTGGAGAAGCAGGATGTGTAGCATGGATGTTTGAACGTAAAGGACAAATATTAATAGATTTGAATGCTACTGATTTAAATGAAGAAGAGGTTATGATGGAAGCGATAGAAGCAGGAGCAGATGATATAGAAACTGAAGACAGTATGGTTACTGTTTATACTGAAACGAAAAAATTCCAAGATGTCAAAGCTGGATTAAAGAAAAAAGGCTTTGAATTTGTAGAATCCGACCTTGCAATGGTTCCTAACAATTTTATTAAATTAGAAAAGTCTGATGCAAAGAAAATGATGAATTTAATGGAAGACCTTGAGGATCATGATGATATACAGGAAGTTTATTCTAACTTTGATATTCCAGCAGATGTTATGGAACAAATAGAAAAAGAAGAATAAACTACAATAAGCTGCTTATTCAATGGCACTGTATTTCAGTGTCATTTATTATTTGCTTATATGATTTAATTAATGGGGTGATTATTTGATTATATTAGGAATTGATCCTGGATTAGCAACAACAGGTTATGGAGTTATAGAAAAAAAAGGGAATTCTTTTAAATTAATAGATTATAGTACTATAATAACTAGTTCTGATAAAAATGATGTTGACCGTCTTTCAGTATTATATGAAAAATTGTTATCATTGATAGACAGATATAATCCTGAACAGATTGCTGTTGAAGAATTATTCTTTAATAAAAATGTAAAAACTGCAATAAGAGTTGGACAAGCAAGAGGTGTAATCTTATTAGCAGGAGCACAGCAGGGAATAGAAGTTGCAGAGTATACTCCATTACAAGTAAAACAAGCGGTAGTAGGTTATGGTCGTGCTTCAAAAAAGCAGGTACAACAGATGGTTAAAGCTCTTTTAAATTTAGATGAGATACCTAAACCAGATGATGCTGCAGATGCACTAGCTATTTCTATTTGTCATGGACATAGTTATGCAAGTAAAAAGAAGTGGGGAGATTTAATATGATAGGACATATAGAAGGAAAAATAATATATAATAATGAAGGCAGTATTATTGTTAATGTTAATGGTGTTGGGTATCAGATTAAAGTGCCTACATTATATACAAAAAAAGACATTAACAAAAAAGTTGAACTTTTTATTCATACATATATTAGAGAAGATGCACTTGACCTTTATGGTTTTGAATCCCCAGAAGAAAAAAAGCTTTTTAAAATATTATTATCAGTCTCAAGAGTGGGTCCTTCTGCAGCGATGAATATACTTTCTTCTCTATCTTATGAAAGATTTATTAATGCTATTTTAACGGAGAATGTTGCTGTATTAAAAGAAGTATCAGGAATTGGTCCTAAAACTGCTCAAAGGTTAATACTAGAGTTAAAAAGTAAAATTGAAGATATGTTACCTGAACTACAACTAGACAAAACTAAAACAATGAAAAAATATGATGAAGATTTATATGAAGCATTGACACAGTTAGGCTATAGCAAACGAGAAATTGATGATGCTATTGATAACATAGATTTAGACCCTGATAAAAAATTAGAACAAAAGATTAAAGAAGTATTAAGTTTTTTGGGGAGGGACAAACATTAAATGGATAAACCTGATAGAATTATATCCCCAACAAGAGAGTTTGAAGAGGATCAATTCGATAAGAATTTAAGACCTGAAAAGTTAAAGTATTATGTAGGTCAAAAAAAGACAAAAGAAAAACTTGATATATTTATTGAAGCAGCTAAAAAGCGAGGTGAAGCTTTAGACCATGTTTTATTATATGGTCCACCTGGTTTAGGAAAAACTACTTTAGCCACTATTATAGCAAATGAACTTAATGTAAACATTCATAAAACATCTGGACCAGCAATTGAAAGGCCGGGAGATTTAGCATCAATATTAACAAATCTTCAGGACAATGATGTTTTATTTATAGATGAAATTCATAGATTAAATATGATGGTTGAAGAAGTACTATATCCTGCTTTAGAGGATTTTTGCTTAGATATAATTATTGGTAAAGGGCCAAGTGCACGTTCAGTTAGATTGGATTTAAATCCTTTTACAATGGTAGGAGCTACTACAAGAGCAGGTTTAATTAGTTCACCATTACGAGATAGATTTGGAGTTATTAATCGCTTAGAATTTTATGATAATAATGAACTAACTAAAATTGTTAAAAGATCTGCCCGTATTTTGGATATAGAGATACATGATGATGGAGCAAGTGAAATAGCAAAAAGATCAAGAGGAACACCAAGAATCAGTAACAGATTACTAAAAAGAGTTAGAGACTATGCTGAAGTTAAAGCTGAGGGTATAATATCAGCTGAAGTTGTAAATGAAGCTTTAAAACTTTTAGAAATTGATGAAAAAGGGTTAGATAGTATTGACCATAAATTACTTAAGTTAATAATTCAAAAATTTGATGGTGGACCAGTCGGCTTAAATACTTTAGCAGCTGCAATCAGTGAAGAAACAGAAACAATTGAGGATGTCTATGAACCCTATTTATTACAAATGGGTTTTTTAGAAAGAACTCCACGAGGCAGAGTCGCTACCTCAGCAGCATATAGACATTTAGATATAAAAACGAAAAATAATAAAAATCTTTTTGAAGATAGTGAATGATACAGGAGGAAATACTTGATGAGAGTAGATGAATTTGATTATAACTTACCAGAAAGGCTAATAGCACAAAAACCAGCTGATAAAAGAGATCATTCCAGACTAATGTTATTAAATAAAGAAACTGGTCAAATAGATGAAAAAAAGTTTTATGAAATCATTGATTTGTTAAATAAAGATGATTTGTTGATATTAAATAACAGCAAAGTAATTCCTGCCAGGTTATTTGGACAAAAAATACCTACTGGTACCAATATTGAAGTTCTTTTATTAACTCAAATTAAAGATAATAAGTGGGAAGTATTAGTAAGGCCTGGTAAGAGAGTTAAAAATGGTGTTAAAGTTAACTTTGGAGAAGGTAAATTAATAGGTGAAGCCGTTGAGTATACTGAGTTTGGTGGTAGAATTATGGAGTTTGATTATGATGGTGACTTTGATGATATTTTGAATGAATTAGGAGAAATGCCATTACCTCCATATATAAATAATAAATTAGATAATCCAGACCGATATCAAACTGTATATGCAAAAAAGAAAGGTTCAGTGGCAGCTCCAACAGCAGGTTTACACTTTACCCCTGAATTGTTAGAAGAGATTAAGGATAAAGGGGTGGAAATTGAATATATTACTTTACATGTGGGCTTAGGTACTTTTAGACCTGTCAAAGAAGATGAAGTAGAAGAACATGATATGCACTCTGAATATATTGAAGTATCTAATAATGTAGTAGAAAAGATTAAGAAAAGAAAGAATAATAATGGAAGAGTAATATCTGTTGGAACAACAGTTACAAGAGCTTTAGAAACAGTGGCACATAATGGAGAATTAGAAGAATTTAAAGGTTGGACAGATATTTTTATATATCCAGGATATGAATTTCAAGTTATAGATGCATTAATAACAAACTTTCATTTACCTAAATCAACATTACTTATGATGATTTCTGCTTTGGCAGGCAAGAAAAATATTTTCAATGCCTATCAAACTGCAATCAAAAAAGAGTATAGATTTTATAGTTTAGGGGATGCAATGTTTATTTACTAGAGAGGATGTTAGAGTTAATGAGTTTCAACTTTGAATTAAAACAAACAGATACTAATTCATTAGCAAGAAGGGGGAAAATCACAACTTATCACGGTGAGATTGAAACTCCTATTTTTATGCCGGTTGGTACCCAGGCAACTGTTAAGGCGATGACTTCAGATGAACTAAAAGAGATAGATGCTGAGATTATTTTAGGCAATACTTATCATTTATATTTAAGGCCTGGACATGAGTTGATTAAAGAAGCCGGAGGGCTTCATGAATTTATGAATTGGGATAGGCCAATTTTAACTGATAGTGGTGGTTTTCAAGTTTTCAGTTTATCTGATTTAAGAGAAATAAAAGAAGAAGGGGTCTATTTTCAATCTCATATAGATGGATCAAAACATTTCATATCTCCTGAGAAGTCTATAGAGATACAAAATGCACTTGGATCAGATATTGTGATGGCTTTTGATGAATGTCCTCCTGAACCGGGAAACTATGAGTATGTAGATAATTCCTTGGAAAGAACGGTCCGTTGGGCAAAAAGATCCAAAGATGCTATGAACAACGATAGACAAACCTTATTTGGTATTATACAGGGAGGGATTTTTAAGGACTTAAGAGAAAAAAGTGTTAAAATGATGACAGATATTGGATTTCCTGGATATGCTATTGGAGGTTTAAGTGTTGGTGAAGCTAAAGATGACATGTTAAAAACTTTAGGGCATACAACACCACTACTTCCACAAGATAAACCAAGGTATTTAATGGGGGTTGGTACTCCAGAAGATTTAATCGAGGGTGTAAAACGTGGTATTGATATGTTTGACTGTGTCATGCCGACTAGAATAGCAAGACATGGGTCTGTTTATACATCTAAAGGGAGAATAACAGTTCGCAATGCCACATATAAAAGAGATTTTAGTCCTATTGATTCAGACTGTGATTGTTATGTGTGCCAAAACTATACAAAAGCATATATTAGACATCTGTTAAAAAGAAAGGAAATACTTGGTGTTAGATTAACAACATATCATAATTTACATTTTTTTATTGATTTAATGAAGAAAATAAAGTATTATATTAAAGAGGGTAATTTTCTCTCATTTAGAGAAAATTTCTATAGAGAATATAAAGATTAATAGATATCCATTATTATAATTTTAAAAAAATTGAAGGATAATTTGATCTGGCATTGAAATTATTAGAGAGTAAAAAAATAAGGAGGTTAATAAAAATGCAATATGTTTACGCAGTATTACCATGGGTTTTAATATTTGGTGTGTTTTGGTTTTTCTTAATTAGACCACAAAGGAAACAACAGAAAGAACATGATGAAATGTTAAATAATTTAAAGGTTGGAGATAGAATAGTTACTATAGGTGGCCTTAAGGCTAAAATTGTTAAAATCAAAGAAAACAATATAAGACTAAGAGTATCATCTAATGTTGATATAGATGTTGTTCAAAAAGCTATAGCAAGATTAGACAAATCAGAAGAAGTAGAAGAAGTAGAACCTGAAGAAGAAAAATAATGTATATATTGGGAGTGACGAAAATTGGATAGCGGAGATGTAAAAGAAATCCTGCAATCTGTTGTTATTGCAGGTATTTTAGCTTTTTTAATTATCACTTTTGTTGCCCAATCTTTTGTAGTTGACGGTGAATCTATGGAACCTAATTTACATGATGGCGAACGTCTTTTTGTCAATAAGTTTATTTATCGTTTTAGGGAACCTCAAAGAGGAGAAGTTGTAGTATTTACTCCCCGTGGTGCTCCTAATAAAAAATATATTAAAAGAGTTGTTGGATTACCTGGAGATACAGTTCATATAAAAGATGGGGTTACCTATGTCAACGGCCAGCCGTTAGAAGAAGGTTTTATTAAAGAAGAGATGAATGGAGATTTTGGTCCATATCAAGTACCAGAAGAATCAGTTTTTGTCATGGGTGATAATAGAAATAATAGTGCTGATAGCAGATTCCCTGGTTATGTAGGATATGTACCTTATGAAAGTATATCTGGTTTGGCTTTTTGGGTTTATTGGCCGATAACAGATATGAGAGTAATAAAGCATGTTAGTTATAATAACATATAATTTATATAATTGTTGAGAAACGGGAGGAAGAATGGTATGAAATATAAACAGAAGAGAATGTTGAAATTTGTCTTCATAATAGCTGTAGTTGCCTTAGCAGTATTTCTATATTTTAATAATAGTATCAATCTTGGTCTTGACTTACAGGGTGGGTCTCATATTGTGTTACAGGCTCAACCAACTGAAGAAAGACCAATTACAAATGAGGTAATGTCAGGTATACAAAGTGTAATTGAAAGACGTGTCAATCAATTAGGTTTATCGGAACCTATTATACAGCGTGAAGGAAGTGACAGGATTATTGTTGAACTTCCTGCAATTGATAATCCTAATGAAGCTATAGAAACAATTGGTAGAACAGCTGTGTTAACATTTAGAAATTCATCTGGACAAGTATTACTAACAGGTGAATATATTAAAAACGCTACTGCTGATTATGATCAGTACGGTAGACCTGTTGTATCATTTGAAATGAACAATGAAGGATCAAATCGATTTGAAGAGATTACTAGTCAGTATATTGGACAAAAAATCGGTATTTATCTTGATGATGAACTTTTAACAAACCCTACTGTTCAGGACACAATTTCTGGTAAGGGTCAAATAACTGGTTATGAATCAGTTGATGCTGCTCAAAAAGACGCAATTTTGATTAGAGAAGGTTCATTGCCTGTACCTGTTGAAGTTGTTGAAAGTAGCACTGTTGGACCAACACTAGGGAAAATAGCAATTCAAAAAAGTATAGTAGCTGGTTTAATAGGTTTAGCATTAGTTGCAGTTTATATGATGTTTTACTATAGATTCCCAGGTATTTTAGCTGCAGTAGTTTTAATTATTTATGGTATATTACTGATGGGTACATTAGCTGGACTACAAGCTACACTAACACTTCCAGGTATTGCCGGATTAATTTTATCAATAGGTATGGCAGTAGATGCTAACATTATAATTTTTGAGCGAATAAAAGATGAAAGAAAATCTGGTAAAACCTTAAGAGCTTCTATAGATTCTGGATTTAAAAGAGCCTATATGACCATTATAGATGCTAATGTTACAACAATAATTACTGCATTAATATTAGCTTATTATACTAGCGGTACTGTAAGAGGTTTTGCTGTAACACTTGGAATTGGTGTATTAGTTAGTATGTTTACAGCTTTCTTTATAACCAGAAATGTTATAGACCTATTTACACATTCTAATTTACTACAAAGCGATGCAGCATTTGGTGCAAAGAGGAGGTAAAGATGATGGATATACTGGGAAAAAGAAAAATATGGTATACAATTTCTATAACAATATTAGCAATTGGATTTATATTTTTAGCAATTAATGGTCTAAACTTTGGAATAGACTTTCAAGGTGGTACCTTATTAGAATTTAAATTTGATCAAGAAGTAAATAATGAAGATGTTAGAAATGTTTTAAGTGACATAGATATTGCTGCAGATAGTAAAATTCAGCAGTCAAATACTCAGGGTATACATGGAGTATTAATAAGGGCACAAGAACTAAGTCCTCAAGAAATATCAGATGTTGAAAATGGTTTAAGTGAAGCTTATCCTTCGACAGAAATGCTTAGGACTCAAATGGTTGGACCAGTTATTGGTCAGGAGTTAAGGACCAAAGCTTTATTAGCTTTATTAATGGCTTCAGTTGCAATTGTTTTATATATTAGTGTTAGATTTGAATTTAGATTTGCTATTGTTTCTATAATAACTTTGATGCATGATGTATTAATTACATTAGGTATATTCGCAATATTAGGAAAAGAGATAAATACACCTTTTATCGCTGCATTACTTACGATAATTGGTTATTCTATAAATGATACAATAGTTATCTTTGATAGAATACGAGAAAATATGAAATTGATGCACAAAACACCGTTTGAAAAGCTTGCTAATTCAGCTGTGATTGATACTTTACCAAGATCGATCAATACATCTTTAACAACTTTAATCACCATATTAGCAATTTATCTATTCGGTGGGGCTTCCATTAGAATATTTATGCTTGCATTGTTTATAGGTATGTTTGCAGGAACTTATTCTTCAATATTTGTTGCCAGTCCCCTATTAGTAACCTGGACTAACAGGATAAAAAATAAATAATAGAAAGGGGTTTTAACTATGCAAGGCACCATAATATTTGGGTTGATATTTGCGATTTTAATTGCTATTTTTGCAATCCAAAATGCTTCCATAGTAGCTTTAAATATACTAATGTGGGAGTTTCAAATTTCACTGGCAGTTGTTGTTCTTGGGTCGATAATCTTTGGAGCCCTTGTGATTGGAATTTTCAGCTATTTTAAACAGTTTCAATTAAAAAGAAAAAATAGAAATTTAAAACTTGAAATTCAAGCATTAAAAGAAGAATTGGATGATTTAAAGGTTAAAAACAAAGAAATAGAAGCTAATTTAGTAAATCAAATTTCTGAAGATGAACATGAACAAAAAGAACAAAGTTCCAAAACGGGTTTTTTTGGGCGTAAGAAGAAAGAAAAAAAGACTGTTGAGGATAACGATGAGAATATAGCTTATAGCTCTGATGATAACGAAAAGGATGAAGATAATAAAAAATAAAAAAAGTATAAAACACCCCCTTGTTTATAGGGGGTTTTGTAATTAAAATAATTAGGTGATAAATTTGAATACAATGTGGTATCTTGAAGAAAAACAAAATAATAAAATTCATGAAGATGAAATATTGAGTAAAATATTAGCAAACAGAGATATTAATAATAACCCAGAGGCTGATATTTTTTTAAATAAAAGCAGGGGTAATCTCCGAGACCCCTATCAATTAACTGATGTTAAAAAAGCTGTTAAAAGAATTATTAGTGCAATAAAAAATAATCAGAGGATACTTATCTATGGTGATTATGATGTTGATGGTATAACATCTACATCATTATTAATCAATTACTTTGAAGAAATTAATTATAAAAACTATTCTTACTATATACCAAATAGATTAAAAGAAGGTTATGGATTAAATATAGATAGTCTTTCAAAAATTGATTTAGATAAGCTTGATCTTGTGATAACAGTAGATTGTGGAATAACTGCTTTAAAAGAAGTTGAATTTTTAAACAAAAAAGATATTGATATAATTATAACCGATCATCATAAGTTAGGAGAAAGTCTTCCTGAAGCGTTTGCAATAATTGATCCTCAACGAGAAGATGATGGCTATTTTAAAGTATTAGCAGGAGTTGGTGTTGTTTTTAAACTTCTCCAAGCAGTTGATATTCATAATAATACAGATTTTGTTTTTAATCATCTTGATTTAGTTGCTTTGGGTACTGTAGCAGATATTGTAGCGTTAAAAAATGATAATAGAATACTGGTTAGTGAAGGATTAAAAATAATAAATAAAACGGAGAAAGTTGGTTTAAAACTCTTAATTGAAAAACTGGGGATGAGTGATAAAGAGATTAATCCTGGCCAGATTGGTTATATAATAGCTCCCCCAATTAACGCTATTGGTCGAATGGAAAAGCCCGACCAGGGTGTTGAATTACTAATAACGAATGATAATAATGTAGCAGATGAAATCAGCCAAAAACTAATAAAAATAAATAAAGAGAGACAAAACAAAGAAGAAGAAATATATAATCAAGCATTATCAATGATTGATCAAAAAAATATAAATAATCAAGATGCTATAATCTTGGCTTCTAAAGATTGGCATCGTGGAGTTATTGGTATTGTTGCTTCCAGGCTAATAGACAAGTATTATCTTCCCGTTATATTAATTGCAGTAGGAGATGATGGTATTGGGCATGGATCTGCAAGAAGCATTGATAATTTTGATATAACAGAAGGATTACGTTACTGTAATGAACTTTTAGAAAACTACGGTGGGCATTCAATGGCTGCAGGGCTGTCAATAAAAGAAAACAATCTTAATAAGTTCAAAAAAATGTTCAATGAATATATGAATAAAGAGTTACAACCGACCGACTTTATTCCCGGATTAAAGTTAGATGCAATTATTAATTTGAATAAAATTAATAATTATTTTTATAAAAAGCTGGATAAATTAAAACCATTTGGGGTTGGAAATCCTAGACCAAAATTTTTACTTAGTAATGTGAAATTAAATAATCATTATACTGTAGGCAGCAGTAGTAAACATCTAAAAATTAAATTGTCCAATGGAATTTCTGGTATATGCTTTAATATGGGACACATTAATTCTAAGTTAGTTAATAAAAAGATTGATTTAGCAGCAAAGATATATCTAAATAATTGGAGAGGCAGAGATGAAATTGAACTAAGAGTTGAAGATATAAATATTAGAGATGACCACTCATTTTATCCATTAACCTTCAAAAAAGATGAATTCAAAATATATGATAAAAGAGGAATTAACAACAAAACAAAGTATATAAGAGGCTTATATAATTATAACAAAAAAATTGCAGTATTTATTAATGGAAAAAAAGAAATTAATGAAGTAAAAAACAAACTAAAAGATAATGATATTGATTTATTTATTAATAACTGGGATGATTTTGTTAATCAAGATAAATCAATAATATTATTTAATAAAAGCTTCAATAAAAAAATTAAAGATAAAGCACATCTAATATTTTATTCAATACCTTTTTCTTTAGATGATGTAAAGGATATTATTAAAAATTTCAAATCTAATAAAGATATACATTTTATTTTTAACGATAATGACATGAAGCTAAATCAAAAATTAATTGATTTAAAATTACCTGATAAAAAATTATTAAAAAATGTTATGAATTATATACAAATTGAGATTAACGAAAAAAATATAAAAATGGATAAGTTATATAAAAAGATTAACAAAGATATTAAGTTGTCAAAAAATAAGTTTAAAAATATTATTAATATATATTCAGAAAGTGATATTTTAGACAAAAAAGAAAATGAAATAAGTTTTAATAAATCGAAAAAAGCTCATGAGTTGGACTTATCAAATTCTGTATATTATAATAATATTATTAAGATAAAGGAAGACCAAAAAGATTTAATTAATTTATTAAGGGATAAAAATTTATTTAACTTTATTAAAAACCTTACAAAACTTAAGGAGGAGAACAATGAATTTTAATAATTATATTAGAAACATACCTGATTTTCCAAAGGAAGGAATATTATTTAAAGACATAACTCCATTATTAAAGGATAAAGATGCTTTTAAAGAAGTAATAGATACAATGGCAGAAAAGTACCAGGAGTTAGAAATAGATTATGTTGTAGGAATTGAGGCAAGAGGTTTTATTATAGGTACACCTTTGGCATATGCCTTAAATAAAGGATTTATTCCAATAAGAAAACCTGGTAAACTTCCCTATGATAAAATATCTGCTAGCTATGATTTAGAATATGGCAGTAATGAATTAGAGATACATACTGATGCTATTCAGGAAGGTGACAATATCTTATTAGTTGATGACTTATTGGCAACTGGTGGAACAACAAAAGCATCAGTTGACTTAATAGAAAAGTTGGGCGGCAATATTGTCAGTATAGCCTTCTTATTAGAACTGGTTGATTTAAATGGTAGAGATGAAATTGAAGGTTATGATATTTACACTTTATTACAACACTAATATAATTTAAAACTTTGAAATGAAGGGATATATATGGAAATAGAGGTTTTGCTAAAGAAAATTAGATCTGATATGGATGATCCAGATCTTGATATAGTTAAAAAAGCATATAAAATTGCTTCTGAAGCTCATGAAGGTCAGTTTAGAGTATCAGGAGAACCATATGTTGAACATCCAATTAATGTAGGGTATATTCTTGCCGATTTAGGACTTGATATTATCTCTATTTCTGCTGCTTTATTACATGATGTAGTTGAAGATACTAAATTTTTAAGAAAAGACATTGAAGAGATGTTTGGTAATGAAGTTGCATTACTTGTTGATGGTGTTACAAAGTTAACTAAGTTAGATTTTAAATCTAAAGAAGAACATCAAGCTGAGAGCTTAAGGAAAATGTTTTTAGCAATGGCTAAAGATATCAGAGTAGTTTTAATCAAGCTTGCTGATAGACTTCACAATATGCGAACTTTAGAACATCTTGATAGAGAAAAACAAATTTTTAAATCTGAAGAAACTATTGAGATTTATGCTCCTTTAGCACATAGATTAGGTATGTCAAGAATGAAGTCTGAATTAGAGGATTTAAGTTTTTATTTTTTACAGCCTGATGTTTATGATGAATTAGAAAAAAAGATTGAAGAAAATAGATCATCGAGGAACAACAATATACAAAGGGCAATAGACACACTTAAAGAAAAAATTAATGAACAGGATTTAAAAGCTGAAATATATGGAAGATCAAAACATTTATATAGTATTTATCAAAAAATGCAGAGAAAAGAAGTAGATTTTAGTGAAATATATGATTTAACAGCAGTAAGAATATTGGTAGATAATGTGAGAGAATGTTATCAGGTTTTAGGGGTAGTACATGAGATATGGAAACCAATGCCTGGAAGATTTAAAGATTATATCGCAATGCCCAAATCTAATATGTATCAATCTTTACACACGACTGTAATAGGTCCTAGTGGAGATCCTTTAGAGGTTCAAATTAGAACACATGAAATGCATAAGACTGCTGAATATGGTATTGCTGCTCACTGGAGATATAAAGAAGGAAAAACTAATAATGATGACTATGAAGAAAAATTATCCTGGTTGAGACAGTTATTAGAATGGCAGAAAGACCTTCAAGAGCCGCAAGAATTTATGAAAGCCTTAAAAATTGATTTGTTCCAGGATGAAGTATTTGTTTTTACACCAAAAGGTGATGTTATGTCATTAGCTCGTGGTGGTACTCCAATAGATTTTGCTTACCATATTCACACTGAAGTAGGACACAATTGTGTTGGAGCAAAGGTTAACGGTAAGATTGTACCTTTAGAATATGAACTTAACAATGGAGATATTGTTAATATTATAACTTCTAAAAAAAGTACTGGTCCTAGTAAGGATTGGTTAAATTTTGTAAAAACATCTACTGCAAGAAGTAAGATAAAAAGATGGTTTAAAAAACAGCAAAGAGATGAAATAATAAAACGTGGTAGAGAATTATTAAATAGGGAATTTAATAGGCACCATATTGAGATTTCAGGCAAAGAACGTGATAAAAAACTTGAAGAAATCGCAAAAGAATTAGGTGAAAACAGTAAAGAAAATCTTTTAGAATCAATTGGATATAATAATACTTCTGTTAAACAAATAATAAATAAATTTGATTTAGAAGAAGAAGAGGTAACTTTAGAGGAATTAAAGTCTGCTCCCTCTACAAAAAGCTCAGATAAAGGAGTAAAAGTAAAGGGTGTAGATAACCTAAAGGTTAGAACAGCTAAGTGCTGCAATCCGGTTCCAGGAGATAAGATTGTGGGATATATAACTAGGGGTAGAGGAATATCTATTCATAGAAAAGGTTGTCCCAACTTAAAATCGCTAATTGAAAATGAAAATGAAAGAATTATCGATGTAGAATGGGATCAAAAACGTTCAGAATCATATGTTGTTGATCTTAATATAGAAGCGGTTGATAAAAGTGCTCTCTTAAATGATATAACTAGATTAATAAAAAATGAGCAGATAAAACTTTTATCAGTTAATGCTAGAGCTGATAAATATGGAAGAGCATATATAAAATTATCTCTTGAGTTAAGTAGTATTGAACATATGAAAGATATTATGAATAAAATCAAAGAGATATCAGGGGTATTATCAGTTCAAAGAGCAAACCCTACTTAAAAAGAGGAGTGTTTTAGTTGAGAGCTGTTGTACAGAGAGTTAAAAATAGTGTGGTTAAAGTAGATGATAATATAATTGGCTCTATTAAATCAGGTCTTTTGGTGTTTTTAGGGATTGGAAATAATGATGGGATGGATGACATTGATTATTTAATAGATAAAATTGTGAATTTGAGAGTTTTTGAAGATCAAGAAGGGAAAATGAATCTTTCTGCTTTAGATCTAAAAAAAGATATTATGATTGTTTCACAGTTCACGCTTTATGGTGATTGTAGAAAAGGTAGACGGCCAAGTTTTTTCAATGCTGCTCCACCGGATAAAGCTGAAAGACTATATGATGTTTTTGTAAATAAAATCAAGGATTTTGATTTAAAAGTTGCAACTGGTGAATTTCAGGCCATGATGGATATAGATTTAATAAATGATGGCCCTGTTACATTGCTGTTAGATAGTAATAAAGAATTTTAAATTGGAGTGGTTTTAATGATTATTTCAGAAACAGTTGGTGTTAATTTTACCAACTGTTATTTAATTGGAAAAAGGAATTCAAAAGCTATAGTTATTGACCCTGGCGATGATATCGATAAGATAATTGATATGATTGAAGAGTATAATTTGACAGTGGAGAAGATAATTAATACACACGGCCACTTTGATCATATAACTGCTAATGATGAATTGAAAGAAAAAACTGAAGCTGAAGTATATATACATGAAGATGATAAAGAGTTTCTTGTCAATCCTGAAAGGAACCTTTCATCTTTATTAGGAAGTAGCAATACTATTAGTTTAGATAAAGCAGACCATATATTACAACAAGGTGATACTATAAATATTGAAGATTACTTATTTGAAATAATACACACACCGGGTCATAGCCCAGGCAGTATTTGCTTATATGATAATAAAAAGCAAATATTAATAAGTGGAGATACAATTTTTAATACAGGAGTTGGTAGAACCGACTTTAAAGATTCTTCACAAGTAAGATTAATAAATTCAATTGAAAATAAGTTATTGAAACTTCCTGGTGATACAAAAGTATATCCCGGACATGGAGAACCTACAACTATAGAAAAATTTAAAGTGCAAGTCTGGGAAAAATTAACATAGCACTAAATTAGGGTTGTTGTTGACTTTTTAAATACTATAAGATAAAATTATGAAAGATATCAACCTGCAAAAAAATTATTTATATATCTTAAGGAGTGACTTATAAATGTTTGATAATTTAAGAGAAAACAGTAAGATTATAGTTTATATTGTTGTAGCTGCCTTTGTAATTTCAGGTGGTTTAATGGGTTTTGGGTCTTATATGAGTAATAACAATAATTCTTCTAACACAAATCGTTCACAATATATTGCAGAAGTCAATAATAAGGGTATAACCCCACAACAATTTTTGTCTGTTTTAAGAAACTATGCTTCTCAAGCAGATAACTTGACACAGTCAGAAATAATACCTTTTAGACTAAATGTTTTAAATTCAATGATTGAAAGAGAAATTCTACTAGATGAAGCAGATAATAGGGGAATTGAAGTAGAAATATCTGACGAAGCAGTTGAAGATAATATAGATCAAATATTAGAACAAAATGATCTAACAGAAGAAGAACTAATTAATAATCTTGAAAGTCAAGATTATAGTTATGAAGAATTTAAAAGTGATATAAGAGATAATATGAAAAATTCAGAAAAAATTAATCAAATAAGAGAGTCAACATACAGTAATATTGATGTTACTGAAGAAGAAATTCAAACAGCCTATGAAGATAAGTATGAAGATAGTGAAGAAAAGCCAGAACTTGAAGAGGTAAAAAGCGACATCGAGGAAACATTAATTAACGAAAAACAAAATCAAGCATATCAAAATTGGCTTGAAAACAAAAAGACTGAAGCCAACGTAACTATTAATGACCCAGTGTTATTTGCATATAATGCTTTAGATAATAATAACTATCAAGTTGCAATTGATAGCTTTAATAATTTAATTGAAAGTGATAGTGGTTCAGCTAGTATTTATATTTATCTAGCTGAAGCTTATGTAGGAAATGAAAACCATGAAAAAGTAGTAGAGACTTATGAAACTGCAGTTAGTGAATATCCCGACAACTGGGAACTTAGAATTAATTATGGTGATTATTATGCAGATAGAGATCAAAAAGAAAAGGCATTAGAACAGTATAATGAAGCCTCAGAACTTGCAGGCAATAATTCCTATGCTCATTATCAACTATTTATGTCATTTAATAATATAGGTGCAAGTGACGAAGCTGAGGAAGAAATGCAAAAAGTTACTGAAATACAAGAGCAAGGGGAAGACAATCAAGATACACAAGAAAGCATAGAGGAACAAGTTGAACAACCTTCTTCAATTGAAGAAGAAATTCAACAAGATCAATAAATATTTGATGTAAATAAATATTTAAACAAGGGTGAAAAAAATGATAAATGCTCCAAGAGGAACAAATGATATTTTACCTCCTGAATCAGCAAAATGGAATTATATAGAAAATAGAGCGAAAAAGATTTTTGATTTATACAATTATGAGGAAATACGTACACCAATCTTTGAGTATACTGAATTATTTCAAAGAGGTATTGGTGAAGTAACTGATATAGTAGAAAAGGAAATGTATACTTTTGAGGATAAATCTGGTCGAAGTATAACCTTAAGACCTGAAGGAACTGCTTCAGTAGTGAGATCATTCCTTGAAAATAAAATATATGGTCAAGCACAACCAACAAAGTTTTATTATATAGGACCTATGTTTAGATATGAAAGGCCACAAGCTGGTAGGTATAGACAGTTTAACCAGCTTGGAGTTGAGGTGTTTGGTTCTAAAGACCCGATGATCGATGCAGAGGTCATAAATGTTGGAATGCATTTTCTGGAATCATTAGGTTTAAAAGATCTAAAATTATATATAAATTCTATAGGTTGTCCTAGTTGTAGACCTAATTATTTAAAAAAATTAAAAACTTATTTAAAAGATAATAAAGAAGAACTGTGTGATGATTGTAAAAATAGGATTGATAAAAACCCATTAAGAGTTCTTGATTGTAAAAACGACCAATGTCAAAAAATAATAAATAATGCCCCTAAAATAGTTGATCATCTCTGTGAAGAATGTGAGACACATTTTGGAAGTGTAAAAACTAATTTAAGCAATTTAAAAATTGACTTTGTAATTGATAAAAAATTGGTTAGAGGGTTAGACTATTATACCAAAACTGCATTTGAAGTTAAATTTGAGGGTTTAGGTGCTCAAGATACAATCTTTGGTGGAGGCCGTTATGACAAATTAGCTGAAGAAATAGGAGACAAAGATATACCTGGAATCGGTTTTGCTTTAGGTATTGAAAGACTTCTTCTAACACTTGAGAAGCAAAAAATGGATATTCCTATTGATAAAAGTATTGATATATATTTAACTACAATTGGAGAAAAAGCTAAAACTGCATGTTTTAAACTTTTAAATGAATTTCGTAAAAATAATATAAAAGCTGAAATTGATTATCTGGGCCGCAGTGTTGGTGGTCAGATGAAATCTGCTGACAGAATGAACGCAAATTATACAGTAATTATTGGTGAAAACGAGTTAGATAGTGGAAAAGCTACTGTGAGGAATATGAAAACAGGAGATGAAAAAGAAATACAATTAGATAAATTAGTAGAAAGTATTGAGAAGTTGATTTAAAGGAGGATTATAAGTGCTAGGGAAATTGGATGGTTTTAAAAGAACACATAAATGCGGTAAAATTAATAAAAGTGAACTAAAAAAAGAAGTAACCATTATGGGTTGGGTACAAAAAAGAAGAGACCATGGTGGAGTAATATTCATTGATGTAAGAGATAGATCAGGTTTTGTACAGGTGGTCTTTAATCCTAATATTGATAAAGATGCTTTTTCAGAAGCCGATCAATTAAGATCCGAATATGTTATCGCAGTAAAAGGATTAGTTAGGAAAAGACCTGGAGGTAATATTAATGAGGAATTACCTACTGGGCATATAGAAATAGAAGGACATGAATTAAAAATATTAGACAAAGCAAACACGACACCATTTTTAATAGAAGATAGTGTAAATCCAGGAGATAATCTAAGATTAAAATATAGATACTTAGATTTACGTAGGCCCAAAATGCGAGATATTATAAAATTAAGACATAAGGTTGTAAAGACTACAAGAGATTTTTTAGATCAAAAGGATTTTTTAGAAATAGAAACACCTTTATTGACAAAAAGTACTCCAGAAGGAGCAAGGGATTATTTAGTTCCCAGTAGAATACATCCCGGACATTTTTATGCATTACCACAATCTCCACAATTGTTTAAACAACTTCTAATGGTTTCAGGAATGGAAAGATACTTTCAAATTGCGAAATGTTTTAGAGATGAAGATTTACGAGCAAACAGACAGCCCGAATTTACTCAAATAGATATTGAACTTTCCTTTGTAACAAGGGAAGATATTTTTAATATTACTGAATTATTACTTAGAAAAATATTTGCTTTAAAAGATATCAAACTACCTGAAGAAATACCTGTAATGACATATAAAGAAGCAATAAATCAATATGGATTAGATAAACCCGATTTGAGATTTGATATGAAATTAAAAGATATATCTGATGAAGTTAAAGATAGTGACTTTAATATATTCAGTGGAACAGTAAAAAAGGGTGGTCAGGTAAAAGGAATAAAGGTAGAAGGTGGATCAGAATTTTCAAGAAAAGATATTGATGAATTAGAAGATTTTGTAAAACTTTATGATGCTAAAGGTTTAGCTTGGATAATGTTAAAAGATAATGAAATAAAATCACCGATTGCTAAGTTTCTTTCAGAAAATGAAATCGATAATATTATTAATAAAATGAAAGCTAAAAATGGTGATTTATTACTTTTTGTAGCCGATAAACCTAAAGTAGTAGCAACATCTTTGGGACAGCTTAGAGTTCATTTAGGTAAAAAGCTTGACCTAATTGATAAAGACAGCTATGAATTTACTTGGATTATTGACTTCCCTTTATTTGAATATAATGAGGAAGAACAAAGATATGTTGCCAAACATCACCCATTTACTTCACCTTTACCAGAGGATATTGATAAATTAGACAGTGACCTAGATAACATAAGGGCAAATTCATATGATATTGTTCTAAATGGTGAAGAACTAGGGGGAGGAAGTATTAGAATTAACAATAAAAAGTTACAACATAAAATATTTGATGTTATGAACTTTACAGAAGATGAAATAGATAATAAGTTTGGATTTCTAATGGATGCTTTTGAATATGGAACTCCACCACATGGAGGAATTGCATTAGGATTAGATCGATTAATAATGGTATTAGGAGATGCTGAATCAATTCGAGATGTAATTGCTTTTCCTAAAACTCAAAAAGCTACTTCACCACTTACTAATGCTCCTTCAACAGTTGAAAAAAAACAACTTGATGAACTGCACATAAAGTTAGTTAATATAGATTGAAATACCAATAAGTTTGTGTTAAGATAAAGTTGAAGAGAACAAATCTGCTGTATTCGCAAGGGTTATAGAAAATTTTGACCAACACTCTTTGAAAGGGAGCCTGGACTCTATCTGCGGCATATAAGCCTTTTAGAGGACATATAAACCAGATAGGAGGGCACCCACTTGGTGGAAAGAGATCAAAATTAAATGGCCCTGCGGTACAGCGGGTTTTTTTAATCCCCGGATGGGGATTTTTTGTATTTAAATATATATTTTTTTATTATATAATAAGCTTTAAGGAGTGATTAACTTGAGTGAAAAAGAAAAATTAAGAGAATTATACCAAAATAAACGTAAGCAGATGGATAAAACTGTATTAAAGAACAAGAGTGTTACGATCACTGATAAAATATATAGATATATTAAAGAGGGAAACTACAAAAATGTAATGATATTTGTTTCTTTTAGGAATGAAATATATACACATGATTTAATAAAAAAGTTATTAGATGAAGATAGAATAAATATTTATGTTCCATATATTGATAAAAATGTTGATGAAATGAAGATAAGTCATATTACTAACTTCACTAATGACCTTAAGCCGGGTGTTTATGGAATTTTGGAACCTAAGCAAAAATTAAGGGATGATAATAATTTAGTAGACAAACTAGATTTAATAATTATACCTGGATTAGTTTATTCAAGAGATGGTTATAGAATTGGTTATGGTGGAGGATACTATGATAAGTTTTTAAGTTCTATATCAGAGGAAGTTAAAAAAGTTGGTATTGTATATAGTAATTTAGTTATTGATAAACTGCCTGTTAATAGTTATGATATTCCTGTAGATTTAATTATAACTGATAAGAAAAACATTAATCCTTAAGAGGTGATAATTTGGTAGATTTATTTGAAAACAACTCAAAAAAAAATAATCAACAACCATTGGCTTACCGAATGAGACCAAAGAAATTAGATGAATTATATGGACAAGATGAAATAATGGGTAAGGGCAAGATACTACATAGAGCTATCAAATCAGATCAAATACAGTCATTAATATTATATGGACCACCTGGAACAGGGAAAACCAGTATAGCATCAATAATTGCTGAAAGCACTGATTCTGATTTTAAAGTTTTAAATGCTGTGACATCTGGAGTAAAAGATATTAGAAAAATTATTAACAATGCTAAGGAAAAAAAAGACTTATATAACACAAATACAATATTATTTATTGATGAAATACATAGATTCAACAAAGCACAGCAAGATGCATTACTTCCTGCTGTTGAAAAGGGTATTGTAGTAATGATTGGTGCCACAACAGAAAATCCATATTTTGAAGTTAACTCACCATTATTGTCACGTTCTAGAGTATTTCAACTTAAACCACTTAGTAAAGAAAATATAATAGAAATAATAAATAATGCAATTAATTCAAAAAGGGGTTTAAAAGATTATAATATAAAAATTGATGATGAAACAATAGATTTTATTGCTGAAGTATCAAATGGAGATGCAAGAGTTGCATTAAATACTTTAGAATCTGCTGTTTTAACTACTCCGCTAAACAAAGAAGGAAATATTTTAATAGATAAAGATGTAATCAGAAATTCATTACAGAAGAAAAAAATAAACTATGATAAAAAGGGAGATAATCACTATGATACAATATCAGCCATGATTAAAAGTATGCGTGGTTCAGATCCAGATGCAGCATTATTTTGGTTAGCTAAAATGATTGAAGCTGGTGAAGATCCAAAATTTATTGCACGTCGATTAGTTATACATGCAGCAGAAGATGTAGGTTTAGCTGATCCACAAGCCTTATTAATTGCAAATGCTGCCTTTGATGCTGTTAATACAGTAGGTTTACCGGAAGCAAGGATTCCATTAGCTGAAGCTGTAATATATATTGCATCATCCCCTAAAAGTAATACAGTTGTTAAAGCAATTGATAATGCCTTAGATTTTGTAAGAAATAACCCTATTGGAACTGTTCCTTTTCATCTTAGGTCATCTAATTATGCACAAAATGAAAACAGTAATGATGATATACAATATAAGTATCCACATAATTATGATAAAAACTATGTTAAGCAAAACTATTTTCCTGATGAAGTTGAGGAACAAAGATTTATAGAGTTTCAACAATCAGGAAAAGAAAATCAGTTTAAAAAATATATGAGTATAATAGAAAAACTAAAAAATAATTAAAATTAAAAGAAATATATCCATGGGGGTGAATTAGTGGATTTAAAGATATATGTTCCTAAAAATAATGTTGAGGTAAAAAACAAGGTAAAGGATAGTATTTTTTATGGAAATATAAAAAGTGTTGAAAATATTAATGAAGCAAAGAATTTTATTTCAAAAATTAAAGATAAATATTATGATGCTACACATAATGTAAGTGCTTATGTTATAAAAGATAATAAAGAAAGTATTGAATATTATGATGATGATGGTGAACCTTCCAAATCTTCAGGACCACCAATACTAGAAATGATCAAAGGGAAAAACTTAGTCAATACCGTCATTGTAGTTACTAGATATTTTGGAGGCACACAACTCGGAATTGGTGGTTTAATAAGGGCTTATGGGAACACTGCTAAAAAAGTAATAGAGAGTGCAAAAATAAAAACTTTAAATTTATATTATTATATTAAAGCTGTTGGTAATTATGATAATATAGGTACTATTTTTGGACAAATAGAAGCATACAAAGGTAAAATAAAGGATACAAAGTATTATGATAATAGTATTGAATTATTCTTTTATTTAAACCCTAAACGATTTGATCAAATTGAAGAAAAATTAATTAAAGAGACAGGAAATAAAGTTAAAATAAAGATAATTAATAAATTTTATTTGTGAAATTATTATCTAATTGATATAATGTAATTAAGATGTTAAAATATATTAAAAGGCTATATGAATACTCAACTTTAAATGGGAGGTATCAAAAATGAAAGTTTCTACAAGAGGAAGATATGGATTAAGAGCGATGATTGAACTAGCTAAAAACAATAATTCTGGTGCTCTTCCTTTAAGAGTCATTTCAGAAAGGCAAAAAATATCTGAACAGTACTTAGAACAACTATTTGTTAATTTAAGAAATTCTGGTCTAGTTAAAAGTGTTCGTGGTGCAAATGGAGGATATTTACTGAACAGAGAAGCTTCTGAAATTACTGCAGAGGAAATATTGATTTCTTTAGAAGGTCCATTAAACATTGTCGAATGTATAGCAGATGACACACTTTGTGAATTTAATGATGAATGTGCTACACATGAATTATGGATTGAATTAAGAGAAAGAATTGAAGATGTATTAAAAAATATAACACTTGAAGATTTAAAGCAGAGGTCATTAAAACTAAAAAAAGAGAAGTAAGGAGTTAATTAAAATTGGAAAAAGTATTAGTTGCAATGAGTGGTGGTGTGGATAGTTCAGTAGCTGCTGCTTTTTTGCAAAAGCAAGGTTATAAAGTCGTTGGATTAACATATATTATGTTTTCTGATAAAGACCAATTAGATATAAAAGACAAAAATGCAGTTAATGATGCAAAAAAAGTTGCTGATAAATTAAATATTGAACATTACAGTCTTAATATAACTAAAGAATTTCAAAGTACCATAGTAAAAGATTTTATTAATCAATACAAGAATGCTAAAACTCCTAATCCTTGTGTTATATGTAATCGCAAGATAAAGTTTAAAAATCTTTTAGAAAAGGCTGAAGAACTGGATTGTGACTATGTAGCAACTGGTCATTATGCGATTGTTGAATATGAAAAAGGTAATCATAAGAGAGCTTTGTTAAAAAAAGCTAAGGATAAAAATAAAGACCAGTCATATATGCTTTACAGAATGACACAAGAACAACTCAAGAAGGTACTTTTTCCATTAGGTAATTTTTCTAAAAAAGAAATAAGAGAGATGGCTAAAGTTTTCAATTTAGAAATTCATGATAAAGAAGATAGTCAAGATATTTGTTTTATTAATGATAATAAGTATATTGACTTTTTAAAAAACCATGTTAATAACTTAGATAACAAAGGTCCAATTTTAGATATAGAGGGTAACAAATTAGGAGAACATGATGGGCTTTATAAATATACTATAGGACAGCGTAGGGGATTAGGCATTTCAAAACCTTATCCATTATATGTCATACATTTAGATATTAATAAAAACGCTGTAATTGTTGGTAAAAACAAAGAAACATTTAGTAGATCTTTTTATATAGAAAAACCTAATTGGATATTTTATGAAAGTCTAAATGAAGCTCGAATTATTAAGTGTAAAATCAGATATAATTCACCTGAGAAAATTGCGACTGTATATCCAGAGGAAAAAAATCAATATAAAGTAGTATATAAAGATAAACAAAGAGCAATTACACCTGGTCAGTCAGCAGTTTTTTATAAAGACGATTATGTAATTGGTGGAGGAATAATAAAATATTAAAAAAATGAAAAAAATTAGTAATATCACCTTGACATCAACTATAAAAACTGATAATATATTTAACGTCGCTGATGATGGAAGTCACCAAAAACAATTAAATATAGAATGATTTTTTTGACTAAAATTTTTATCAGTGGTATAATTATAATGTTACACTATATAATATTTAGAACCTTGAAAAGTGAACAGCAGACCCTGACAGTTTTTTTGAAGTTTCAAAGATACAAATTTAGTTATAGCTAGCGCAAGCTAGAGGATAACTTT
>JBNJDV010000017.1:0-24931 GCA_051745185.1 Bacillota bacterium | reverse complement strand
CAAATGATAATGCAGAGGGGTAGTAGTATTGGAGCAGCTGAAACAAGACCGAATGAAGAAAAGTATATTTCTGCTTTTAGGAAAGAATTTAAATCAGCAGCAGAAGCAAGAAATAAAAACTCTGATCTGGCTGCTGCTATGGTTGATGTGGATATAGAAATAGAAGGTATTATTGAAAAGGGAAAACTATTAACGTTAACAGCAGAAGAAGCTGTTGATAATAATATTTCAGACTATATGGTAGCTAATTTAGATGGATTATATCAATATTTAGGTATTAATAATATTCAAGTAAACACCTTTAAATTGACTGCTACTGAAAGGTTTGCAAAAGTAGTGACCAATCCATATATAAGCACATTTTTGTTAATTATTGGTTTTAGTGCTTTAATATTTGAATTACTAGTGCCGGGTTTTGGGTTTGGAGGAACTATTGGATTAATTTCATTAGGTATGTTTTTCAGTGGTTATGTAATAAATGGTATAGCAAGTTGGGGTATTATTTTACTATTTTTAGTTGGTCTATTACTAATTCTTCTTGAAGTTTTTGTAATACCAGGTTTTGGAATAACAGGTATAGGGGGGATTGCTTCAATATTAATTAGTTTATATTTCTTGTTTCCAACACCACAGATTGCAATTAATATTATAGCAACAACTTTAATTGTTACAATAGCTGCTACATTTTTTATTGCTAAATATTTTGAAGGTTCAAAAATATGGTCGAAAATATCCTTAGGTACCAGCCAGACAAAGGAAGTTGGGTATGTAGCATCAATTGGGAATGAAGAAATAGTAGGCAAAAAAGGTATAACTGTAACACCACTTAGACCTGCTGGAATTGCTGAAATAGAAGGCAAAAGGGTTGATGTAGTTAGTGAAGGTGGTTTTATTGATAAAAAGGTAAAAATTAAGGTTATTGATGTAAAGGGAAGTAAAGTGTTAGTTCAACCATATAAAGAGGAGGAAATAAAATGACATTAGTATCAATATTAACAATTTTTGCTGTAATTGCATTTATTATATTATTTTTATACTTTATTCCATTAGGATTATGGATTTCTGCAATTGCAGCCGGTGTAAAAATAGGATTTTTTAATTTAATTGGAATGAGGCTGAGAAGGGTAGTACCTTCATCAATTGTTGGACCTTTAATTAAGTCACATAAAGCTGGTTTAGATTTAACGAGTGATAAACTAGAAGCACACTATTTAGCGGGTGGAAATGTAAATAAAGTAGTAGATGCTTTAATAGCTGCTCAAAGAGCAGAGATACCATTATTATTTGAAAGAGCAGCTGCTATTGACCTTGCAGGTAGAGATGTTTTGGAAGCAGTAAAAATGAGTGTTAATCCCAAGGTTATTAAAACTCCTTTAGTTACAGCTGTTGCAAGAGATGGAATACAGGTTATGGCAACTGCGAGAGTTACTGTTAGAGCTAATATAGAAAGACTTGTTGGTGGTGCAGGTGAGGAAACTGTGCTAGCACGTGTCGGAGAAGGAATTGTTACAACAGTTGGTTCTTCAGATACACATAAAAAAGTGCTTGAAAATCCTGACTCTATTTCCAAAACAGTTTTAAATAAAGGATTGGATTCAGGAACAGCTTTTGAAATACTTTCAATTGATATTGCTGATGTTGATGTTGGCAAAAATATTGGTGCACAGTTACAAATTGACCAGGCTGAAGCAGATAAAGAAATCGCTCAAGCTAAAGCTGAGGAAAGAAGAGCAATGGCAGTAGCGAAAGAACAAGAAATGAGAGCTGAGGTACAAGAAATGCAAGCAAAAGTTGTTAAAGCTGAAGCCGAAGTCCCATTAGCTATTGCAGAAGCATTTAGAAATGGCAACTTAGGTGTTATGGACTATATGAAATATAAAAATATTAAAGCTGATACTTCTATGAGAGAGGGAATTTCTCAATTTAGTGGAGATGAATCGGAAAATGAATCTGAAGGAGACAAAGAGGAATAAAAAGAAGGTGTAAAAATGGATGAGATATTTAGTTATTGGCCATTAATATTTTTAGTTTTTGCAATTTTTTCTAGGATTATGAGAACTGTAAATAAAAGGCAGAGCAAGGTCATAAAAAAATCAAAGGTAGATAATAAACCAATAAAAGATAAACAAAACCAAAGTGAAAGTTTCAGTTTTGATAGAGAAGATAATATGAATTATAAAAATGAAGAACCTAAAACTACAGTTGAAAAAGCAAATAAAAAAAATGCAAGGCAAGTTAAAAAAATACGTATTAAAAAAGTAAAAAAGCAGAATAACAATCATATATTAAGAAATAAAGATGATTTAATTAGAGGAATTATAATAAAAGAAGTATTAGATAAACCTAAATTCATGGAATAAAGTAGTTAAATAATTTAATATAATTTACTATTAAAACAATCATACCTCTTTATGGGGTATGATTATTTTATTATCAGCTATTAATAATCTATAATAACCATAAATATACTGAAATTAATAACATATCGCAGAGAACTATGATAATAGTGTTGAATTAATTATCAAATTATGTTATATTATTCTGTGAATACTAAATTAATTAGGAGGTGTCGTATGAAATTATCTAAAAGACAAAAAGAGATTATTGAGATAGTAAAAAAACATGGTCCTGTATCTTCTAAAAAAATAGCAGACAATCTCGGATTGTCGAGAGCAACAATTCGATCTGATTTATCCATTTTATCTATGTTAAATATACTAGATGCAAAACCTAATGTTGGTTATTACCTGATACAAGAAGATTATCAGTTAAGGGATATTGAAAGATTATATAAAAAAAATGTGAGTGAAATTATGAGTGATCCAATCCAGGTTGAGGAAAAAACTAGTATATATGATACTATAGTTAAAATGTTTTTAGAAGATGTTGGTTCTATAGTTGTTATTAATGATAAGAAAAAATTAAGTGGAGTAATATCCAGAAAAGACCTTTTAAAGATGAGTATAGGTCAAAGTAATTTAAAAAACACACCTGTAAGTCTAGCAATGACAAGAAAACCAAAAATAATTTCTGTAACACCTGATAGCACATTTATTGATGCTGCTAGAAAAATCAGATACCATAAAATTGATTTTCTTCCAGTAATAAAAAATAATGATGAAGTTATCGGAAGAATCAGCAAAACCACTATTATAAAAGAATTTATAGACTATATAGACTAATTTTTAAAGGAGTTGAAATACAGGATGAAAAGACAATTGGGATTTGAATTTGTTAGAGTTAGTGAATCTGCTGCTTTAGCTGCTGCTCCATGGATGGGCAAGGGTTGCAAAAAATGTGTTGATGGAGCAGCTGTTGATACAATGAGAAGAGTATTTGATACTATGGAGATAAATGGTACTGTAGTAATAGGTGAAGGAGAAAAAGATGAAGCCCCTCATCTTTATATAGGGGAAGAAATTGGAGATGGAAGAGCAGAACCACAATTAGACATTGCAGTAGACCCTGTTGAAGGTACTACATTAGTTTCAAAGGGTTTACCAAATGCATTGGCAGTAGTTGTGGTTGCAGAAAGATTTAGTCTCTTACAGGCTCCAGATACATATATGGAAAAAATAGCTGTAGGTCCTAAAGCCAAAGGTAAAATCAATTTAGACGCTTCTGTAGAAGATAACCTAAGAGCAGTCTCAGCTGCAGTAAATAAAAGCATAAAAGATCTAACTATTGTTGTTTTAGACCGACCAAGACACAAAAAATTAATTAATGATATAAGATCAATTGGAGCTAGAATTAAATTAATTAGTGATGGGGATGTAGCTGGAGGTATTGCTACTGGTCTTTCAGATTCGGGTGTAGATATGATGATGGGAATCGGTGGAGCAACTGAAGGTGTTTTAACTGCTGCGGCTTTAAGATGTTTAGGTGGAGAAATACAGGCTAGGTTGAAACCCAGAAATGAAAAAGACCACCAAAAAGCAAAAGATTTAGGTATAAAAGATATTGATAAACTTTATTTTACTGAAGATCTTGCTCAGGGGAAAGACATTATCTTTTCTGCAACAGCAATTACGGATGGTGATTTATTACAAGGAATAAGATATAGTCACAATAGTGCTACTTCTCATACAATGCTTTTGAGGAGTAAAACAGGTACTGTCAGATTTATTAAAACTAACCATACAATCACCAGAAAACCAGAGTACTTTCCCAAAGATATTTTTAATCCGGATTTTAGTAATTTAATAGAATAGTTGTATTTTAAAAAAATATATTTGAAATAACCAGCCACTGCTTATAAGATAAGCTTTAGGCTGGTTTTATTTATCTTATCTACTTGTTTCAAAACTTATATGTGTTATAATATTCATAGTGTGCTATATTCAATAAAACTATTTGTACATAATGGAGGAATAATTTAATTCCTATTGAATAAATAAAAAGTAGGTTAAAAAAAGGAATTATGAGGAGGGATCCGGTGGTACCGGTTAAAGATAGTTTTGATATAAGTGATTATCATGTTTCTAGAAATGTATTTGGAAATAAAGATAAAAACATTAAAATAATAGAAGAAATGCTAGATATTAAAATAATTGCAAGAGGAAGCAGTATAAAAATTGAAGGTAATAAAAATGCTGTGAAATTAGCAAAAAGAGTTATTGAAGAAATGGTTAAATTAGCAGATACAGGTAAAAACATTGACAAAAGGCAGGTTAAGTATGCAGTTGAACTATTAAGTAAAAACAACAGCATGGATTTAGGTAATCTTTATGATGAAGTTCTACAGGTTAATTTTAAAGGCCGTAAAATAAAAGTAAAAACTTTAGGCCAAAAATATTATGTGGAAGCAATAAAGAATAATGATATTGTGTTTTCTATTGGACCAGCAGGTACTGGAAAAACATACTTAGCAATGGTTATGGCTGTAAAAAGCTTACTTAATAAAGACGCTAATAGAATTGTATTAACAAGACCTGCAATTGAGGCTGGAGAAAATCTAGGATTTTTACCTGGAGATATGCAGGACAAAGTAGATCCATATTTAAGACCATTATATGATGCGTTGTATGATATACTTGGACCGGAAAAGGTGAGTCAATATTTAGAAAAAGATATTATTGAAGTGGCACCTCTAGCATATATGAGGGGAAGAACTTTAGATGATTCTTTTGTTATTTTAGATGAGGCTCAAAATACTACTCCTGAACAAATGAAAATGTTTTTAACAAGAATAGGATTTAATTCTCATGCTGTAATTACTGGAGATATAACACAAATTGATTTACCTCGCAGTTCAAATTCTGGTTTAAATCAGGTAAGAAAAATTTTAAAAAATATTAAAGGGATTGAATTTGTATATCTTACCAACCAGGATGTTGTTAGACATGACCTAGTAAAAGATATTATTAAAGCATATGAGAGGCATGAAAGTGGGAAATAGTTATGCAAATTATTGAGCATATTAAAAATAAGATCAATAACTGGTTTGATTTTGATATCAAATTGGACGATGTTTATAAAAGAAGAATAAGTTTGATTATCTTTTTTATAGTTTTAACAATTATATTAACTTTTAACTTTTTTCCTAATCAAATAGACCTAGAGGTAGGTCAGGTTAGTAGAAGTGATATAATAGCTCCACGAACTGTCACATTTGTTGACCAGCAAAAAACAGAACAGTTAAAGGAAGTTGCTGTAGAATCAGCATCAAAAGTATATGAAGAAGATACTTCAGTAAATAGAAGTATCTTAAATGGTATTGATAATCTATTTAGTACTGTAATAGAAACAAGAAATGATATAGAAAGTACTGAAGGATTTCAAATAAACAACACATTTTTAAATGAAATTAAGTCTAATAATGAATTAGAAATAAGTATAAACGATTTGAATTTATTATTAAAGTCTGATATTGATAAAATAAATTCATTACACAGCAGTTCAAAAGATATTATGGAAGAGGTTTTACAGGAAAGAATATTTCCAGAGAATCTTATAGAAACTAGAAATAGAATTAATCAACTGGCTTTAGAAACTAGTTTTGAAAGAGAATATAGGCTTCTTTTGGTAAATATACTTACAAATTATGTAGAACCTAATATGATATTAGATTTAGATGCAACAGAACAAAGACAACAGGAAGCATTAAGAGAAATAGAGCCTGTTGAAAGAACGGTGCTAAAAGGTGAAAACATAATACGTAAAGGTGATATTGTATCACAAGATGATATGCGGATTTTAGAGGCATTGGGATTAAGGAAACCTAGTATAAACTATGTAAACTTGCTTGGGGTCTTAATTACTTTAAGTGTATTAGTTTTGCTTTTGGGATATTATATTAAAAATTACGAAAATAATATATGGGAAGATATAAATAAATTAATCTTAGTAGAATCTTTAATCATTTTAGTTTTGCTTTTAGCAAAAATAATCAGTCTATTTCAACCTAGTTATGTTGTATATTTAGTTCCTGCTGGTATTGCATCAATTTTGATAACGGTATTAATTAATACCAATATTGCTTTAGTAGTAACTACTTTTATAAGTTTTTTAGTTGCTATGATCTTTGGTAACTTATATGTTGCTGCTGCCACAGTATTTGTTGGAGGGCTTGTAGGTATAATAAGTGTAAGTGATGTAAGTCAAAGAAGTGATCTCATAAAAGCTGGATTTAATGTAAGTGTTGCTTTAGTAATTTTTATTACTGGTTTAACATTGATGGACTTAACAAATAATTGGATTGAACTATTATGGGCAATTTCTATGGGTATATTAAATGGTATATTTGTAGCAATCCTTGCAAATGGACTTTTACCATATTTAGAAAATATATTTGACTTAACTTCATCTGTCAAATTATTGGAGTTATCAAATCCAAGTCACCCTTTATTAAAAAAATTATTAGTTGAAGCTCCTGGAACTTACCATCACAGCATAATTGTTGGTAATTTAGCTGAAAACGCTGCTGATAAAATCGGAGCAGATTCTTTGCTTACAAGAGTAGGAGCATATTTTCATGATATAGGTAAATTAAAAAGGCCATACTTTTTTTCAGATAATCAGTTTGGTGGGGATAATCCTCATACTAAGACGTCAGCCAACTTAAGTTCTTTGATTATTAAATCACATGTCAAAGATGGTATGGAGTTAGCAAATAAATATAATCTGCCAAAAGCAATAAAAGATATTATAATACAACACCAGGGTACAGGCCTTATCTCTTTTTTCTACAAACAGGCGATAGAAAAAAGTAAGCACGGCAATATAAAGGAAAGTGATTTTAGATACGATGGTCCTAAACCTCAAACTAAAGAAGCAGCTTTGATCATGTTAGCTGATACAGTAGAAGCTGCTGTTAGATCAAAAAACTTTAACAGGAATAATCACAATCGTATAGAATTATTTGTTAAGGAGTTAATAAGAGAAAAATTAAATGATGGACAGTTAGATGAATCATCATTAACATTAAATGAATTAGATCAAATTGCGGATAGCTTTGTACAAATTCTAACTGGAATTTATCATAAAAGAATAGAATATCCTGATAATTTAGCAAAAGAGTTTAAAAAGGATGATAAAAATGATCAAAATGGAAATAAATAATCAGCAAGAAAAGATTGATATTGATAAAAGTCTTTATAAAGATTTTGAAAATATTATTACTAAAGCCACTGAAATGGAAGGCTATGATGGCGGTGAAATAAGTATTGCTTTAGTAGATAATGTAAAGATTAAAGAATTGAATAAAAAGTTTCGTAAAAAAGACGAAGTAACTGATGTATTATCATTTCCTATGGATGAAGAAATATTGGGTGATATTATTATTTCTGCTGAAAGAGCATTAAGTCAGTCTAAAGACTATGGACATTCATTTAAAAGAGAGATATGTTATTTGGTTACACATGGTATATTACATTTATTAGGTTATGACCATAAAACTGAGGGCGAAAAAAAAGAGATGAGAAAAAAGGAAGAAAGAATTTTAAAGGAATTAGAAATTAAAAGGTAGAAATATATTACTGTAATTGTATCTTGAACTGGAGGGCATTTAAGAATGGTTATTAATCTGATTGGCTTTATCTCACTATTGATTCTGTCCGGATTTTTTTCGGGCTCTGAAACTGCATTTATGTCAGCAAACAGAGTAAGGATCAGAGAATTAGTCAATGAAGGAGACAAAAAAGCAGAAAGAGTTGACAAGCTTTTAGAAGATCAAACAAAACTATTAACAACGATTTTAATAGGGAATAATTTAGTTAATATTGCAGCTTCTGCAATTGCAACTTCAATTGCTATTGATATTTTTGGTAGTAAAGGAGTTGGAATTGCAACAGGTGTTGTAACTTTTGTAATTTTGGTATTTGGTGAAATAACACCTAAATCAATAGGTAATAATAATCCGATAAAATATGCAAAATTAGCTTCAGTAATACTACTTTGGTTGGAAAAACTATTATATCCAATCATTTTGTTTTTCACTATTTTAATAAAAAAATTAATTGGTCAAGATAAGATGATTTCTTCTGCTTTTATTAGTGAAGAAGAAGTAAGAAGGTTTGTAAATGTTAGTGAAGAAGAAGGTGCAATTAAAGAAAGCGAAAAAGAGATGATTCAAAGTGTTTTTGAATTTGATGATATAGTGGTTAAAGAAATCATGGTGCCCAGAATTGATATGGTCTGTGTTAGTAAAGAGTCAAGTATTGAAGAAATAGTTGACCTTGCTGTGGAACAAGGACACTCTAGAATTCCAGTTTTTGAAGAAAGTATAGATGATATTATAGGATTAATTTATGTTAAAGATCTATTACAGTTATTGCAAAAAGGTAAGGAGAACCTTACTTTAGAAGATTTGATAAAACCAATATATTTTATTCCTGAAAGCAAACAGATTAATAAACTTTTAAAAGAGATGCAAAACAGAAGAGAACATATGGCTGTTATTTTAGATGAATATGGAGGAACATCTGGTCTTATAACAATTGAAGATCTATTAGAAGAAATTGTTGGTGATATACAAGATGAGTTTGATCTAGAAGATAAGCAGATAAACTTAATTAATAATAAGGAAATATTGGTAGATGCTAGAGTTGATTTAGATGATTTAAATGAAATACTTCCAATTCCTTTGTTGGATGAAGAAAGTTATGAAACTATTTCTGGTTTTGTTCTTCATAAATTAGGTTATTTGCCTGAAGAGAAAGAAATTATAGAACTTGAAGGAATAACAATTGAAATTGAAAAAATTGATGAACATAGAATTCAAAAACTAAGAATTTATACAACTGAACCAATTAAAAATATATAAACATAATTTTATATAGAGAATTGTTGAGGTGTGAAAATGAAGAAGGGTATATTGTACGGTCTTGTTATATTATTAATTATAGTAGGAGTTGCTGCTGTTTTTTTAAAAGGCAGTTTTCAACAAGATCCTGTTATTGAAGATGGTACAACAGAAAAAGAGTCAGAAGTAGATAAAGAAACTGAAACAGATGAGAGTATAGATACTTCTGAATCCGATTCAGAACAAAAAGAAGAAAAAAAGACAAGTGATTCAACTAAAGATAAGACTGATGAAAGTTCTGAACAAAATACTGTTCAAGAAGATACAAAATTATCAAAGTTTAATTATCTTCCAATTAAGGATAACATACTTCATCGAGCAGTAATGGTTAGTATAGAAAATACACCTCGTGCTCGTCCACAAGCAGGCCTTAATGAGGCACCAATAGTCTATGAATTCCTCGTCGAGGGTGGTATTACCAGATTTTTAGCATTATATTGGGCCAATATTCCCGAAAAAATCGGTCCAATTAGAAGTTTAAGGCCTTATATGATCGATATAGCAAAAGAGTATGAAGCATTACTTTTACATGCAGGAGCTAGTCCTGATGGTTTTGAGATATTGCAAAAAAACAATATACCCAGTTTAGATCAGATATTTAATGGTAAATATTACTGGAGAAGTGATCAAAAGCCATCTCCACATAATTTGTATACAAGTGAATATAGGATTAGTGAACATTTAAATGAAATGCTAGGTGTTGAATATGAAAATCGCTTTAATTTTGAAGAGATTATGATAATTTCCAATGTGAAAGAAAAAGCGGAAGTTATTGATATAGATTATTGGGGTAATTATAAAGTTATATATGAATATAATAGTGAAGACAACTCTTATTTAAGATTTTTAAACAATGAGAAAAACCCCCATTATGGTGAAAATGGTAATCAGATAAAAGTAAAAAATATTATTGTTCAGTTTGTTAAAACTAAAGTTAAAGATGATGTTGGAAGATTGTCTATGGAAGTAACCGGAGAAAATAAAGCCCTATATTTTAGAAATGGTTTGGTAAATGAAGGGCATTGGGAAAAGACTGAGAATGGTTTTACAGAATTTTATAATAATGAAAATAAGCACATTAAAGTTAACCCAGGGAATACATGGATACAAGTGGTTCCGACAAATATAAAAGTTTCATATAAGGAAAGTGAGTAAAATATGATTGATAAAGAAAAAAAAGAAAAACTTTATAATGCAGCCAGGGGTGTTATAAATAATGCATATGTGCCTTATTCTAATTTTCCATTAGCAGCTGCTTTATTAACAAAAGAGGGTAAAATATTTACTGGTGTAAATATTGAAAATGCTGCATATGGGGCTACAATGTGTGCTGAAAGAACAGCTATTTTCAAGGCCATATCTGAAGGTTATAGAGATTTTGAAGCTATCTTAGTATTAACTAATACAAGTAATCCGGTGTCCCCATGTGGAACCTGCCGACAGGTAATTAATGAGTTTAACAAAGATTTAAAAGTAATAATGATGACAAAAGATAAAAATGAAATAATAAAAAGAAATGATGAACTTTTACCAGGTTCTTTTAGTAAGGATGATATGAAATAATGAGTTATAAATCAGGTTTTGTAACAATTATAGGAAGACCCAATGTAGGTAAATCTACTTTAGTAAATTATTTAATTGGTGAAAAAATTTCAATAACTTCACCTAGACCGCAAACTACAAGAAATAGTATTAAAGCAATTTATACTAATGATAAGGGTCAAATAATATTTGTGGACACACCGGGTATTTATAAGACCAAAAATGATTTAGATAAATATATGGTAAATGAGGCATATAAAAGTCTTGATGGAATTGATGTAATAATATTTATGGTTGATGCAACAGAAAAAATAGGCAAAGAAGATAAAATGATCTATAGTCAAATTAAAAACTCTTCAAATCCTCATATTATTGTATTAAATAAGATTGATCGAATCAAAAAACGAAAAATTCCACAGGTTATTGATGAATATCAAAAGGAGTTTAATGATGATATTACTCCTGTTTCATCTAAAATGGGAACCAATATTAATAGTTTAGTGGATAATATTTTCGAATTATTACCTGAAGGACCTCAATATTATCCATCAGATATGATAACTGATCAAATCGAACAGTTTATAGTTGCTGAAATGATTAGAGAAAAAACCTTTTATTTGTTAAGGGAAGAGGTACCTTTTGGTATTGCTGTTGTTATTGAAGAAATGGAAGAAAGAGAAGATGAAATAATGTATATAAGGGCAAATATATATGTTGAGAAAAAATCCCATAAGGGTATTATTATAGGTAAAAATGGTAGTATGTTAAAAAGGATTGGTACAAGAGCAAGAAAAGATATTGAAAAACTATTACAGCAAAAAGTATATTTAGATTTATGGATCAAAATAGAAAAAGATTGGCGTGATAATGAAGCATTATTAAGAAGGATGGGGTATAAAAGTTAGTAATAGTTTTGAAGATTTCTGATAAAAAAAGATATCTAGCAGTGAAAATTAACTTTTGAATGTCCTATCAAGAAATTAGAGTTTCAATTTGTTGATTATTTATAAATTATTAAAGGAGTGGTTAATAGTGGCAATTAAACCTAGAGACATGGCAAAGATGATCGATCATACAAACTTAAATGCAACTGCAACAGTTGATGATATTAAAAAATTATGTAAGGAAGCACTTGAACATCAATTTGCTTCTGTTTGTATTCATCCGATTTATGTACCATTAGCTACAAAGTTATTAGAAGAATCTTCTGTAAAGGTATGTACAGTTATCGGTTTTCCATTAGGAGCAAACACTGCAGAAACTAAAGCATTTGAAACCAAAAATGCAATAAAAAATGGTGCTCAAGAAGTAGATATGGTTATGAATATTGGGGCATTTAAATCAGGTGCCTATGAGTTAGTAAGATCAGATATTAAAGCGGTAAAAGATGCAACAAAAGCATCTGGTGTAAGTTCGGATGTAATAGTTAAAGTAATATTAGAGACCTGTTATCTTACTGATAATGAAATTGTAAAGGCCTGTGAGATAGTTAAGGATGTTGGTGGAGATTTTGTTAAAACTTCAACAGGTTTTGGTACTGAAGGAGCAGTAGAAGAAAAAGTCAGTATAATGAGAAAAACTGTAGGAAGAGATATTGGAGTTAAAGCTTCTGGTGGGATTAAGAACTTTGAACAAGCGTTATCAATGCTTGATGCCGGAGCTAATAGAATTGGTGCAAGTTCAGGAGTTAATATAGTAACTGACCTAGATGAATAATAAAGGAAGGTTAATCAGATGTCCTTGATAGAAACCGAGGCAATTGTTCTAAAACAGTTTGATTTAGGAGAAACTGATAAAATTATAACATTTTATACAAAAGATTATGGAAAAGTTAGAGCTGTAGCTAAAAAAGCTAGAAATTCGAAAAACAACAAAACCTCCGCTATAGTACTACCTTATTGTTATAACTTTATTAAGGTATATAAAAGTAAATCACTTGACCGAATTAATTATGTAGAAAACATACACAGATTTGAAGAACTTAGAAATAACTTGGATAAAATGGCTTACACAGCTTATTTTTCTGAAATGGTTGAAAAAGTTGGTATGGAATACCATTCGAATCCTACACTATTTAATCTATTATTAGAAACTTTTAATAAGATGGTTAATGTTGAAGAAAGCAATCTAGAAAAGATTAATATTATATTTAAACTATTATTTCTTAACATTGTGGGAATTCAACCAACAATAAATTATTGTTATGAGTGTGGAAAAAAAGTAATAACGTCTAATAGACAGTTGTTTAATGTAAAAGAGGGCGGACTTATTTGTTCTGAATGTGCAAGATATAAAAATGATAGTTTGTATAATTTAAAGCAAAATGAAATTGATTTAATTAAAAGAATATATCGGAACAAAATTAATGCTTTAGATGATATTTCTGTGGATAAAAAAATATTAAAAAAGTTAGATAAATTAATTGATGAATTTATAATATATCATCTTGATATCAAATTGAAATCCTATGATTTTTTACAAATCATTAAAGGATTTGATAAAAATTAAATTAAAGGTAGAAACATCTACCTCGTCTCTGATTGGGATGAGGTATTTGTATTATAGAAAAATGATATAATTTTATTTGGAAGGAATGATTTTGATGAATTTTCAGGATATGATACAAAATTTACACAATTTTTGGAGTAAGCAAAATTGTATAATTGAACAACCTTATGATACAGAAGTGGGAGCAGGAACAATGAGCCCATCTACATTTTTAAGATCATTGGGTCCTGAACCGTGGAGAACAGGATATGTACAACCCTGTAGAAGACCTGCAGATGGAAGATATGGTGAAAATCCTTTTAGATTACAAAGATATTTACAGTATCAAGTTATAATTAAACCATCTCCTGATAATATACAGGAGATGTATTTGGAAAGTTTAAAAGCTTTAGGTATAAAACCAAAACAACATGATATAAGGTTTGTTGAAGATAACTGGGAAGCACCAACCTTAGGAGCTTGGGGATTAGGTTGGGAAGTATGGCTTGATGGTATGGAAATTACTCAGTTTACTTATTTTCAGCAAGTTGGTGGGTTAGATTGTAATCCTGTTACTGCTGAAATAACATATGGTTTAGAAAGAATAGCTATGTATTTACAAGATGTAGATAGTATTTTCGATATTGAATGGGTTGATGGTATCAGCTATGGTGATGTAAATATGCAGATCGAAAAAGAAAATTCCATTTATAATTTTGAAGAGTCAAATATAGAAAATTTGTATAACTTATTTAATATATATGAAAATGAAGCAAAACATCTAATAGAAAATGATTTAATATATCCAGCATATGATTATACATTAAAGTGTTCCCATGTTTTTAATTTATTAGATGCACGAGGTGCAATAAGTGTTTCAGAAAGAACTGGATATATTTCAAGAGTTCGAGATCTTGCAAGGAAAAATGCTAAAGGATATGTAAACAAAAGAAAAGATTTAGGATTTCCTTTGTTGAAAGGAAGTGATAGTAATGAATAATAAAAGTATTTTAGAAATCGGTACAGAAGAAATACCAGCTAAACTTGTATATGAAATATATTCAAATTTTGAACAAAAAACTGAAGAGCTATTAGATGAATATAGAATTAGTTTTGATAATATAGATGTTTTTGGAGCACCCAGAAGAATTGCTGTAAAGATCACTGGGCTATCAGAATATCAAAATAAACAGGTAAATGAAATAAAGGGTCCGCCTAAAAATATTGCTTTTGATGATAAAGATAAGCCTACTAAAGCAGCCCTAGGGTTTGCTAAGGGACAGGGTGTAGAAATTTCTGACTTAATAGAAAAGGATACTGAACGTGGTATATATCTTTATGCAGTTATAGAAAAGGATAGAGAAAACACTAAAGAAGTATTATCTACTATTTATAAAAGGTTAATAAAAGAAGTTAATTTACCTATTACTATGAGGTGGAGTGATCATGATTTAAGATTTATTAGACCAATTCACTGGCTTTTAGCATTATATAATGATCAAAAGATAGAATTTACTTTGGAACATTTAAAGGTAAGCAATATAACCTATGGACACAGATTTCTTTCAAATAGAAAATTTATAATTAAAACTGTTGATGACTATAAAAAAGTATTGAAAAAAGGCAATGTAATAGCAGATCCTGAGCAAAGAAAAGAAATTATTTTAGAAGAAATTAATACTATTATTTTAGAAAAAAATCTTAATTTTAAAAATGATCAGGACCTTTTAAGAGAAGTTACACACCTAGTTGAAAATCCGAGTCCATTTATTGCAAGTTTTGATGAAAAATATTTAAAATTACCAGAACCTGTTATTGTAACTCCTTTAAAAGAACATCAAAAATATTTTCCTTTATGGAATAAAGATGGTTCTTTAAGCAACAAGTTTGTTGTTGTTAAAGAAGGTGGAAAAGAATATATTGATAATGTCCGTGATGGAAATGAAAAGGTTTTAAGAGCAAGGCTTGAAGATGCCGATTTTTATTATAAAAGGGATTTAAACTGTAGTATTGATTCCTTTTTTGAAGATTTGAAAGGATTAGTTTTAAGAGAAGAATTAGGCAGTATGTATGATAAAAGCAAAAGAAATATGAAGTTAAGCAAAAAAATAGCTAAACAGTTAGATTTTGGTGAAAAAGAAATAGAAATGGCTGAAAAAGCAGCTAAGTATGCAAAAGTTGATTTAGTTTCTCAGATGGTTAGAGAGTTTCCAGAGTTGCAGGGAATAATGGGAAGTATTTATGCCAAAAAAGAAGGATACAATCAAAAAATATGTGATGCAATAAAAGAACATTATTTACCTGATTCAGCTGATAGCAAGTTACCTAAATCTAAATTAAGTAAAGTTGTTAGCTTAAGTGATAAAATAGATACATTGACTGGATTTTTTGGTATAAATTTAATACCTACAGGTTCTCAAGACCCATATGGATTGAGACGAGCAGCTATAGGAATTTATCGGTTAATTGAGGATTTAAATTTCGAATTAGAAGTGGAAAAATTATTCCAGTTAAGTTTAGATGTATATAGAGACTCTAATCAAGATTTAAAAATCGATAATGAAGTTATTAATAATATTCGCGAGTTTATGCTTGATAGGATTCAATATATTTTTAAGGACAAAGGTTATGATATTGACATTATTAGAACCGTTGTGTATGGACTACCTTTATCAATACCATTAATTAAAAAAACATTGCAATTATTAGATGATGTTAAAGACAATGAATCATTTAATGAATTTTTAACTGCATATAATCGTGTAGATAGTATTATTAAAGATGTTAAAACAGCTGATATTGATGAGGAATTATTTGAAAAAAAAGAAGAAAAAGAACTATATGAGCAGTACAAAAAAATATATAAAGAGGTAAATTCTCATATAGATAATAATGATTTAGAAAAAGCCTATGATAGCTTAATTAAAATCATAGAACCAGTTCATGACTTTTTTGAAGAAGTTAAAGTTATGGCTGAAGATCCAAAAATTAAAAACAATAGACTCTCATTATTGAAAAATATTCAGGTATTAATGAAAAGTTTAGGGGACTTTTCTTTTAAACAATAAAATTTAATTAATAAGCAGGGATTTCAACATTGGTATTGAATAGTTATAAATGCGTGTGAAATTAATTGTAATAAATCACTAAAATATAACCTATTGAGGTTATATAATTTGTTCAGGAGGTGATTTGCAACAAATTTTACTTTAGTAAAATTATATTAAATATAAAATTTGTTAAAACAAACTCCGGATAAATAATAAATTTATTTGGAGTGTTTCACCTATATTTTTACAATGTAAATAATCAATATCAAACTGAGGAGGCATTAAAAATTTATGGCTGAAAATAAGTATGTATATTTTTTTGGTGGCGGAGAAGCAGATGGAAGAACAGGCTTAAAAAATTTATTAGGTGGTAAAGGTGCTAATTTAGCTGAAATGACAAATCTTGGAATTAATGTTCCACCTGGATTTACTATTACTACAGAAGTTTGTACATTGTATTATGAAAATAATGAAAATTATCCTGAGGGTTTAGATGAACAAGTTGAAAAAGCTCTCTTAAGACTAGAAGATCTTATGGATCAAGAATTTGGAGATGTTGATGATCCATTATTAGTTTCTGTTAGATCAGGTGCTAGAGAGTCAATGCCTGGTATGATGGATACTGTATTAAACCTCGGACTAAACGATAAAACAGTAAAAGGTTTGGCAAAAAAATCAGGTAATGAAAGGTTTGCCTATGATTCTTATCGTAGATTTGTTCAAATGTACGGTAATGTAGTATTAGGGTTAGATGGCGGCAACTTTGAAAAAATCATAGAAAGTAAAAAAGAAGAATATGATGCAGAGGTTGATACCGACTTAGGTGTAGAAGCATTAAAAGATTTAGTTACTGAATTTAAGGAATATATTAAAAAGGAAACTGGTATAGATTTCCCTGAAGACCCAAAAGAACAACTATGGAAAGCAATAACTGCTGTATTTGGTTCCTGGAATAATGAAAGAGCTATAAGCTATAGAAACTTAAATGATATACCACATCATTGGGGGACAGCTGTAAATGTTCAAACAATGGTTTATGGTAATTTAGGAGATAACTGTGGTACAGGTGTTGCTTTTACCAGGAATCCTTCCACAGGTGAAAAGAAATATTATGGTGAATACTTAAAAAATGCTCAGGGTGAAGATGTAGTATCCGGTGTTCGTACACCTAAAGATATTAGTGAATTAGAAAATGATATGCCTCATGCCTATGAACAGTTAGTTGAAATATTTGAAAAACTAGAACAGCATTACAAGGATGTACAAGATGTTGAGTTTACTATACAACAGGGCGAACTATATATGCTTCAAACAAGAACAGGTAAAAGAACTGCAAAAGCAGCTATCAAAATAGCTGTTGATATGGTGGATGAGGGATTAATTGATAAAGAAACTGCTGTTATGAGAATTGAACCTAAGAAACTTGATCAATTACTTCATAAAAGAATTGACCCTGATGCAGAGATAGATCTATTAGCTACTGGCCTAGATGCATCTCCAGGAGCTGCATCTGGTGAAGTAGTCTTTGATTCTGATGAAGCAGCGGAAAGAGGAGATGCTGGTGAGAAAGTAATCCTTGTTAGAACAGAAACATCTCCCGAAGATATTCATGGTATGGCTGCAGCTCAAGGCATTTTAACATCCCGCGGAGGAATGACAAGTCATGCAGCAGTTGTGGCTCGTGGAATGGGTAAACCTGCAGTTGCGGGTTGTGAAGCTATAAATGTAGATTATGAAAAAGAAGAATTTAAAGTTGACGGTAGAACCGTTAAAAAAGGTGAATATATAACTATAGATGGTGGAAATGGTGAAGTTTCTTATGGTATAGCACCAACTATTGAGCCTGAAATGGATAAAAATTTCGAAAAGCTTATGGAATGGGCTGATGACTTTAGAAAAATTAATGTTAGAACTAATGCTGATACTCCTGAAGATGCAAAAAAGGCGTTAGAATATGGTGCTGAAGGTATTGGATTAACAAGAACTGAGCATATGTTCTTTGGTGATGAACGTCTACCAATTGTACAAGATATGATTTTAGCCCATGATTTTGATGTAAGAAAAGAAGCATTAGATAAGTTGCTACCAATGCAGAAAGAAGACTTTAAAGGTATTTTTGAAGCAATGGGAGAAAGACCAGTTACTATAAGATTATTAGATCCACCACTACATGAATTTTTACCAGACCATGATGAACTGCTAGTAGAAGTTACAGAGTTAAGAATAAGAGGTAATAATGAAGAAAAATTAAAAGAAAAAGAGAATATGTTAAAAGCAATGTCTCGTTTAGAAGAAATGAATCCTATGCTTGGTCATAGAGGCTGTAGATTAGGAATCAGTTATCCCGAAATATATAATATGCAGGTAAGAGCAATCTTTGAAGCAGCTGGTGAACTTGTTAAAGAAGGAAAGAAAGTAACTCCTGAGGTTATGATTCCTTTAGTTTCTGACATAAGTGAACTTAAGTTAACAAAAGATGCTGCTAAGAAAACTGCTGAAACAGTATTAGATGAGTTGGGAATAGAACTTGATTATACAATCGGTACAATGATTGAATTGCCAAGAGCTTGTATAACTGCAGATAAAATTGCTAAAGAAGCTGAGTTCTTCTCATTTGGTACAAATGACTTAACTCAGACTACTTATGGGTTTAGTCGTGATGATGCTGAAGGTAAATTCTTAGCAAAATATATTGAAGATAATATCTTTGAGGACAATCCATTCCAGGTATTAGATCAAGAGGGTGTAGGCCAATTAATGAAGATCGGTGTAGATAAAGGCCGTACTACACGAAAAGATCTAAAAGTAGGAATTTGTGGTGAACATGGAGGAGAGCCTAGTTCAGTTAAATTCTGTCATAGAGCAGGGCTAAACTATGTATCATGTTCTCCATTTAGAGTACCTATTGCTCGTCTATCTGCTGCTCAGGCTCAGATAGAAGATCAACAGTAAAAAAGGTATTTTTGTAAAATAGAATGCTTTAATGGGAAGAGTCCATGCTTTTTAGTGTGGGCTTTTCTTACTTTTATAAAAAGGGGAAAAAATTATGAGAGAATATATCGAAAAAAGAGAGTATAGAGAACTTTCCGATTATGCATCATTTAGTCGAGAAAGTAAGGGTAGGATGTATGATGAGAAAAAATGTGATTTTAGAACTTGTTACCAAAGAGACAGAGATAGGATAGTTCATTCTAAGGCATTTAGAAGATTAAAACATAAAACACAGGTTTTTATAGCTCCTGAAGGTGATCATTATAGGACTAGACTTACTCATACCCTTGAGGTTTCTCAAATAGCACGAACTATTGCTAGAAGCCTAAGGCTGAATGAGGATTTAACAGAAGCTATTGCATTAGGCCATGATCTAGGGCATACCCCTTTTGGTCATGCAGGTGAAGAAGCTATTAATGAAGTTTACTCTGATGAATTCTCACATAATAAACAAAGTTTAAGAGTGGTTGAAATATTAGAAAAAAGTAAAAAAGATATACCTGGTTTAAATTTAACTAAAGAAGTGCGAGATGGTATAGTTAATCATACTGGAGAAGATACTCCTTGTACTTTGGAAGGACAAATAGTTAGGATTGCAGACCGTATTGCTTATATAAACCATGATATTGATGATGCCTTAAGAGCGGGTTTAATAGATTTAGACGATCTTCCTTTAAATTCATTAAAAATATTGGGAAAAAGTCATTCAGAACGTATTGATACAATGGTTCGGGATATGATAAATGAAAGTATGGGTAAAGAGAAAATATGTAGAAGTGAAAAGATTTATAATGCTACACAAGAATTGAGAAACTATCTTTTTGAAAATATATACTTTGGTTCATTGGCTAAAAAGGAAGAATCTAAAGCCAAGAGATTAATAAAACTTCTTTATAATTATTATATGAAAAATACTCAAAGTATACCTGGTGAGTTCATGAAACGAATAGATAGTTCAAATAAGGAACAGATAATAATTGATTATATTGCTGGTATGTCCGACCGTTATGCTATTCAAGCCGGCAAAGATATCTATATTCCAGAACCCTGGTTTATTAAATAATTTTATCCTTAATGCAGGAATTTGCCTTTTACTCCTGAATAAATCATTATGTGTCAATAGAATTAATGAAGGAATTATTTTTTTAATACAGAATATTATATATATCAGGAATGATTATTATGAAACAAAATAATAGTAGTAATATAAATGAAAAAATTAAAGAAAGATTGGATATAGTAGAGGTTATATCTGACTATATTAATTTAAAAAAAACAGGTAAAAATTATCAAGGACTTTGCCCTTTTCATCAAGAAAATACTCCGTCTTTTACTGTAAATCCTGATAATCAATTTTATTATTGTTTTGGATGTGGAAAAGGTGGAGATCTTTTTAATTTTATAATGGATATTGAAAATATAACTTTTTATGAAAGTTTAAAACTACTTGCCAAAAGAGCAAATATTGAACTTCCTAAAAAGAAAGGATACTCAAAAAAATATAATAAAAAAAGAGAACAGATATTTGAAATCCATAATTTAGCCGCCAAATTTTTTAATTACTTATTATTAAATAAACAGGTGGCAAATTCTGCCTTTAAATACTTAAAAAATAGAGGTTATAATGAAAAAGATATAGAACGATTTCATATTGGTTATGCCCCGGACAAGTGGCATAGTTTATATGATTTCTTAAATAAAAGAGATTATGATGATCAAATTTTAGTTGATTCAGGTTTGATTGGTAATAAAAATAATAATTATTATGATAAATTTAGAAATAGAATTATGTTCCCTATATTCAATTCATATGGTGAAGTAATTGCATTTGGGGGAAGAAGATTAGATGATTCAGATAAAAATTCACCAAAGTATTATAACTCACCTGAAACATTAATTTTTCATAAAAGCAAAAACTTATATGGTATAAATTGGTCCAAAAAGGGTTTTAGAGAAACAAATAGTGCAGTAATTATGGAAGGTTATACTGATGTAATAACAGCTCACAAATATGGAATTAATAATACTGTAGCTTCATTAGGTACAGCTTTAACAAGAGAACAAGCCGAGTTGTTAAAAAGATATGTAGATATAGTATATATTTCCTTTGATCCTGATTTTGCAGGTGAAAAAGCAACTATAAGAGGCTTAGATATTCTTAAAGAAGTAAATTTAGAAGTTAAAGTTATAAAATTACCTGATAATACTGATCCAGATGATTATATTAAAAATAATGGAACGGAAAATTTTAAAAGCTTAATGAAAAATGCAAATAACTTAATTGAGTTTAAAATAAATAGAATAATTGATACAAAGGAAGAATATAATGTTGATGAAAGAATCAACATGTCAAAGAAAGTATTGGAAGTTTTATCTGAAATTAAAGATCCAATTGAGCGTGATGTCTATTTAAACAAGGCTGCTGACATCTTAAATATTGATAAAAATGCAATGAAACAAGCATTAATTTCATATAATCAAAAAAATAAGCAGGAAAACACCAATAAGAATAGAATAAAAGAAAAGGGCTCAAAAAAAGAACTTGAAAATTTAAATTATATAGACTTGTTTTTAAAAACTTTAATAGACAATCCAAACAGAATAAATTATGTTAAAGATGAGGTATCTTCTAATTATTTTAAGGGTGTCTATAAAAAAGTCTATGAATTGATAATTGAGAAGGGAAAAGACATTAGAAACTTAAATATAGAAAAAGACATTAAAAACAAAAAACTAATTAAATATCTTATGATTTTAACTGTTAAGGAGCGTCAAAAGGTTAGTGAAAGCAAGTTTGAAGCTTTGATAGATGTGATTAAAACTGACTATCAAAAAAGAGCTAAAAATGATTTATATAATAAATTGAGAGATTCTGAGGTTAGTTTAAGTGAATTAAATAATCTTTTGCGAGATTATCACAATCTGATTAAGATTTAGGAAAGGAGGTAATATATATGGCTAGTAATGAAGGAAAACCAGAAAATTTAAAACAAGTAAAAGAACTTGTTAAACAAGGTAAAAAAGAAGGAGAACTTACCTATGAAGAAATAATGAATGCCCTGGAAGATATTGAATTAGATTCTGATGATATAGAAGAAATTTATGATGTTTTCGCAGAGATGGATATAGATATTATTGAAGAGGGTGTAGATAATGATGACGATGATGAAGAAGATGACGATTCTGAGTTAGATTTAAGTATACCTCAGGGTGTTGGTATAGATGATCCAGTTCGTATGTATTTAAAAGAAATAGGTAAAGTAGACCTACTAACTGCTGAAGAAGAGGTAAGTCTTGCCAAAAGGATGGAACAAGGTGATTTGGAAGCTAAAAGACAGTTGGTAGAAGCAAATCTTAGACTTGTTGTAAGTATTGCAAAAAAATATGTTGGAAGAGGTATGCTATTTTTAGATTTAATACAAGAAGGTAATATGGGTCTAATGAAAGCAGTAGAAAAGTTTGATTATACTAAGGGGTATAAATTTAGTACTTATGCTACCTGGTGGATTAGACAGGCAATTACTCGTTCTATAGCAGACCAGGCAAGAACTATTAGAATACCTGTCCATATGGTAGAAACAATAAACAAATTAATCCGTGTTTCTAGACAATTACTTCAAGAAAAGGGGAGAGAACCCACTCCAGAAGAAATTGGTGAAGAAATGGATATGAGTGCAGATAAAGTAAGAGAAATAAAAAAGATTGCACAAGAACCTGTTTCTCTTGAAACTCCAATTGGAGAAGAAGAAGATAGTCATCTAGGTGATTTCATCGAAGATGAAGATGCTCCTGCTCCAGCTTCTGCTGCATCTTATATGCTGTTACGTGATCAATTAGATAATGTTTTAGATACACTAACAGATCGAGAAAAAAGAGTTTTAGAATTAAGATTTGGTATTGAAGATGGGCGTCCTAGAACCCTAGAAGAAGTTGGCAAAGAATTTGGAGTAACTAGGGAAAGAATTAGACAAATTGAGGCTAAAGCCCTTAGAAAACTTAGACATCCTAGCCGCAGCAAGAAATTAAAGGATTATTTGAGTTAATTAGTAAAAGAGAGTATATAAGAATATATAGTAGCAATTATAAGATAATTAATTTATAATAATAATAAGAGGTCATAAACGTCTTTGACCTTATAAGTTTTCTGTCATATAATTACTTTTGTGTTACAAAAAACACACAAAAGCTTTATATATAAGGGCCTATAGCTCAGCTGGTCAGAGCAACCGGCTCATAACCGGTTAGTCCTAGGTTCGAATCCTAGTAGGCCCACCAAGAACTTAAACCTTGTTCATTAATATGGACAAGGTTTTTTTGACTTTATATACAATTTATAATAGAGGTGATAAAAAATGGTAAATCTACAACAAGTTATAACCTTAATGAGTGAAATTGCTCCACAAAGTGAAGCTATGGATTGGGACAATGTAGGAATTCAAGTTGGAGACTATAATAATAATATTGAAAAAGTGCTTATAGCCCTTGATATAAATGAAAAAGTAGTTGATGAAGCAATTGAAAAAAATATTGATTTAATAGTTTCTCATCATCCACTGATTTTTAATGGTATAAAAAATATTCACAGTCAAACTGCTAAAGGTAATATCATTATTAAAGCTATTAAAAAAGATATTGCAATATACAGTGCTCATACTAATATGGATATAGCTGAATCGGGCCTAAACGACTATTTAGCGGATATGTTAGATATTGTTGATACAGAAGTCCTCTCTACTGAAAATGAGCATAAGAGGTACAAATTAGCGGTATATGTGCCTATTGAAGATGCAGAAAACTTAAGAGAAGTTTTATTTAAAAAAGGAGCTGGTAAGATAGGTAATTATAGCAATACTTCTTTTAATGTTAACGGTCAAGGAACATTCAAACCTGGGGATAATACAAATCCCCATATTGGGGTAAAAGGCCAAATAGAAAAAGTTCAAGAAACAAAAATAGAAACGATTGTTAAAGGCAGTGATTTGCAAAAAGTAATTAAAGCAATGTTAAAAGAACATCCCTATGAAGAAGTAGCTTATGATGTTTATGAATTACCTTTTCAATCAAAATACAGTGGAATTGGTAGGATTGGATATATTGATAAGGAAATGACTTTAAAGGAGTATAGCAAAAAGATAAAAGAAGTACTAAATATAGAAAAATTGAAAGTTAGAGGTAATATAAAACAAAAAATTAAAAAAGTAGCAATTTGTAGTGGTTCAGGGGCTGACTTTATAAATACAGCAAGTTCAAAAGGAGCAGATCTTTATATAACTGGTGATGTAAAGTATCATGAGGCACAGTTAGCTGAAGAACTTGGACTAAATTTAATCGATGCAGGTCACTTTGAAACAGAAAATATCTTTAAAGAATTAGTCTATAATTATTTAGACAGCATAAAGGAAAAAAAGAAATTAGATTTTGAAATATTTAAATCAGAAGTATCAACTAATCCCTGGAAATATTATTAAATATATGACATATTATAAAAATTAAGAAAGAATACAGGAATTATAGAATTCAAAATAAAATAGAAACCTCATAGTTTAATCTAAGTAGTGAG
>JBNJDV010000016.1:0-25177 GCA_051745185.1 Bacillota bacterium | reverse complement strand
GTTCCTGTGTAAGTCATTAAAATATATTCCTCCTAAATTTCTTTATTGAGCATTCTTCCATATTTTTTTCTGCTCAACGGTTTAAATATAACACAATATCAGACATTTGTCAATATTTACTTTCATTAATTTTTTAGACTAATTTCAACAAGTTTTGCTTTTACTCGTTTTATTTTATTTAATTCATTAATTAAAACATCTGCCTCTTTTTTTGAACTATCAATATTCAAAAAAATTAAGCCCTCTTCTTCACAACTGCTTGTTTCATGTAAACCCAGTCTAGTCTTGATTTTACAACCATTTTCAGTTAGCACTTTCTGTACCTTTAAAGCAGCATCAGTTCTCTTATCAATCAAGATTAAAACAACCTTTGTGTTATTGATAAAGATCATCCTTTCTTATATAATTTTTCACTCAACATTTATTTGAGCACGTTCATTAAAGAAAGTTTTCATACCCCACTTTACCATCAAATAAACTGTTAATGTGACACTACCTAAAATCCCCATCATAATAGCTATTTGATACTTTATAGCTGTTAAAGGGGCAGCACCTGCTAAAATTTGACCTGTCATCATACCAGGCAGAAATACTATACCCATTCCAATCATCGAATTTATTGTGGGTAATACTGCATTATAAAAAGATCTATTTTGAATTTTTTTAGTTGCTTTTTCGGGAGTCGCTCCTAACATTAATGCATTTTCTATTACTGCTTTATTATCACTTATACCGGTTATTAAACCCTGTGCACCAAGTGATATACCGGTCATTGAATTACCAATTAACATCCCAGAAATAGGTATGAAATATTGAGGCATAAACCAGGGTTCTATATTAATAACTATAAATAAAAAGAATAGAATACTAATTAAAGTGCCTGAAAACATCGAAAGTCCAATCACTATTTTTAATCTTTTAGATAGCTTTTTTTCTACTCTTGAATATATATTAAATATAGCAAATGCCTCCATAATTAGTAAAATTAATACTGTAACAAACGGATTGGGATTTTCAAATACATAAGTTAATACATAACCTACTAAAACTAACTGTACTGTCATTCTAAAGGATGCTAAAAAAATTTGTTTTTCATGTCCTATATTTTCTTTTTTTACTATAAAAAGTAGTATTAGAACAAATATATAAGCTGTAACTAAGCTTATTATCGAAATATCAAATATAGATTCTGTCATTTATATCCCCCTCATCTAGTTTGTTTTATCTAAACTTCCTTCATTAATTGTTATTATACGATCTGCATATCTTTCTGCTATATCTTTTGAGTGGGTTACCATAACTAATGTGCCGTTTTTATCATTAATAAAACTTACTACCATTTCAATAATCAATTCTTCAGTTTCCTCATCTAAAGCTGATGATGGCTCATCTAATAATAATATGTCTGGATCTAAAAGCAAGATTCTTGCTAAGGCTAATCTTTGTTTTTCTCCACCCGATAGTTTTTCAGCAGAACTATCTAAGTTTTGATTGGATAAACCAACTTTTTTTAATAGTTCACTATATTTTTCATCTTCTTCTAACTCTAAATCATTATACTGTAATGTAATCGTAAAATTATCTCTAATTGTACCGGAAAATATTACGGGATTTTGAGGTAACATTAATATTTCCCTTCTTAATTTAATTGGGTCATATTCTTCTAAATTTTTATTTTTGAATTTAATATTGCCTTTATCAGTACTTATCATATTATTTAAAAGTTTTAAAAAAGTAGATTTTCCTCCTCCACTTCTACCTACTATACAGGTTATTTCACTTTTGTTAATTTCTAGATGATCAATTTCTAATATATCTTTATATTTGAGATTATTTAATTCAAACATATTAGCCTCCCGTTAAAATAAATATTATTTAATATATTCAGTAAACTTTATTGAATTCCTTTAAAATAAAAAACTCCAGCATTTAAGCTGAAGTTTTTTGATATTTTATTTTTTTATTACCGGATAATCTATTAAAGAAAGATAATCATCTAAAGTTCCATCAGATAAAAAGCAGTCAATGATTTCTTTTCCTAAAGGTAATAATTTATCATAATTATAGTTTGTTAGATAATTTTTAAAGAAATTATTTAATATTTCAGCACCCTGATCAAATGCTTTTTCTCCAACCTCGGGTTGATTATGAACTTTGAGCAGTTCCCTTTCAATCATCTGACCTTCTACCATGATATCTTTTAGGGTATAACCCAAAAGAGGTGACCTTGAAGGCTCTATTTGGTCTTTTGTAAACCATGCTCCACCTCTACGAGCTAAATACTCTCTAGCTATCCATTCAGGCATAAAACCAACCTTCCAAGCTCCTATGTGTTGGTTTGGACAGAGTATATATTTAACCTCAGGTGAATCTACAATTTGTTTTAAAAGTATATTAGCTTGATCAACCCTGCGCCCGGTAGCAAAAGGCCAGTATGAACCTACTCCTTCAGAGCTCATACCTTCACTATCATTAATACTCGGATTTCCATATCCCCGGGGAGAAACAAGTCTCCACAACCAGGCTAATGCTGGAGGAAGTACATGGAATAATCCCAAGATACCATATGATGGATTTTCCTTTGTACAGGGAGGTGTTCTAACTCCAAAACCTCTTACATCAATATCAACCTCACCCTCAATTACATCAGGTACATCTTCACGTGGTATTACTACACGAGGATTTGGACATGGTTTTCCCGGCTTATCTTCTATATGTTCCCAAATTAATGCTGTACTATCAGGTGCTGCATCAATATTAAGAAATAATAAAGGACTTTTGGGATGACAAGTGATTGATTCTAAATGAGGGTCAATTCCGTATTGGTTAATGTGATCAACCCTAACAAACCAAGCATTTTCAGCATCTTTTAGGGTTAATTTACCTTTCTTGTTTTGTAGATATGACGGTGTTACAGCCATATCGTCTGCAATCGGTCTTAAAGAACAACCTTGTGGTAAGGTTATTTTATATTCATCACCGGTTATTTTGTTTTTACCTAATAATATCCTGCCACTTCTTTCACGGTGCATATCCTGCAGCATTTCTGATTTTCCTGCTCCACTGGCACCTTCATAAGCAATATTTAATTTGTTATCATATGGGGTTATAACTTGAACTGCAGAACAGTGTAAAGTTGGCCATTCATTTTTTTCCCCCAAGTTAATTAACATACTATAAACACCTTTTTTAGCACTTGGACCAGGATATAGGTTATAGCTGAAAAGTTCATAATTTTCTTTTAATCTATTATGAACTACCACCTGTTTACCCCCAAAGTGTGTATGTCTAAATGGAGGTGCAACAAAGATATATCCTTTAGGCTTAATCTTTTGTTTAACAGTTACTAAATCATTAATCCCCTGAAGTAATGATAGACCAAAAGCAAAAAATCCTGCATTTGCAGGAGCAATCGCCATTACTGGATAGTCTAAATTATCAGGTCCTGCTTGGAATACAAAAGCAACCAATTCTTGTTTTTGCAACCAGGTAAATGTTTCATCTCTGGTTTTATCAAATTTTTCATTAAATCTTTCTTCATATCTAGTCTTATCTGTAGGATATTTATCTGCTATAACCATACAGTCCGGATCTCTTCTTCTCATATATGGATCTATGAAATTAGCAGAGATACCATTTCTTACTTTGCATACCTCTGCTTCAATTTCTTTTCTATTTTCACTAACCTCATATTCGACATTTTTACATCCCTGATCAGTTTCTTTAACTGATAGTTCAATTAATCTTTTAACATTATTTACAAATTCCACTTGGGGACAGTTCTTAAAAATTGACTCAACCTCATCAGATAGTTTAAAGTTCTTCAATAGTTCTTTTTGCTCCATAATCTACTCCCTACTCCCTACTTTCTACTCGTTTTTTTCTATATATATTATAATTTAGCTTACCAGCGAGCTTTGTAACCCCTGGTATCAATATGAATGAATGGACTGTGAGATGCTGTTTTCCTATATAGTCCAAGCCCCCCTACATATTCTTTGTATTCTCTATTGCTATATGCATCTTCAACCGTGTTATAGAGTAAATTTGCATCTTTTATATCTACTCTACCATCACCATTTAAGTCATCCATCTGGCCATCACGGGGATTAACATCAATATATATATCAGCAGCATCACCAAAAACATGTCTACTCAATTCTACATTGCCTAACATTTTATTATAATGTGGTGTTCTGTATCCACTCATTATATGAAATGTATCCGCATTAAATCCTCTTTGGTTAACTTGAAATAATAAATATTCTAATTTATCCAGCAGTTTTCCTTTTAAGACAATATACTTAGGATAATTACCCTGCTGTTTACATACAAACTGACTTAATTTAAAATGAGGTGTTAAATAAGTATCTTTATTCTCTCTAGTTACTTTTATAAAACCTTCTGGAAGAGTATAACTATCTTTATATTTATTAGGTATCATTGGATAATTACCAATTCTATACCCGTTTAAATACTCACCTTCCAGACTACTAAATGGTTCTAATACAAAAACATTAAGTAATATTCTTTGTTTTAAATTTTCATTTGTAATACTTAGTTTATAGTTACCTGCTTCTTTGGGTACTTTTAACTGCCAACCATAATCTTTACTTTTTAAAAGATCTAATTTCCCATCATTAATTTCATACTGATGATTATTATTAGGTTCATAGATATCTAATTTAATCTCAGTATTCGGCAAAACAAAAATACTGTATGTATCATGAGATATTAAGGAATCATTGTATACAATTTGGAAGTCTGATGTTCTATCATTAAATGCATTTGCTTGAATGGTAATTGTTAAAAATAAAATTAATAACACTACTAAAGTTAGTTTTTTATTCATTTTATACCTCTCTTTATATTATTTTGTTGTAAGCTTCTATTAGCCTTTTATCTCTGTTATAAATATCTTTTCTAAAATCTAGGCCTTCTTCATCAACCCATGCTGTAAAGTATACAATATGTACTGGTATATATTCATTTAATCCAATTATAGTTTCTTTGTTTGTTTTAAGAATTTCTTCAATTTTATTTGGATCCCACTTGTTATTTACTCTTAAAATATATTCAGCTAACTTGAATGGTTCTTCTACTCTTATACAGCCCGAGCTAAATGATCTATCTGTTTGTGAAAATAACTCTTTACTCGGTGTGTCATGCAAGTAAATGCTGAACTTATTTGGAAACATAAACTTTATCTGGCCTAGAGCATTATTGGGTCCGGGATCCTGTCTTAAATAATAGTTAAAATTATTTCGGTTTAAATCTTGCCAGGAAATCGTTTCAGGATCTACTTCAACAAAATCTCCATCTTTAATAGTTAATACTGTATAATTATTCTCTTTTAGATAGTTAATATCCTCTTTAATCAAAGGTAATTTATCTTTAACTGCTATACTTCTTGGTACATTCCAGTACGGATTAAGTGCTAGGTATCTAATTCTATCACTAAATACAGGAGTACTTCTTTGTTCTCGACCAACGATTACATCCATATCAAATAATTTTTTATTATCTTCATAAACATCAAGTTCAAAGTTTGCTATATTTACTATTACATATCTTTCTCCCAAGGTCTGTGGCAGCCATCTAAGTCTTTCAAGATTAATTTCTATAGTTTTAATTCTATCATCAATACTTATATTTAACTCTCTAAAAGTATTTGGTCCCACAACTCCATCTTCTTTAAGTCCATGTTTATTTTGAAAGTCAATTACTGCTTTTTCTAATTCTTCATCAAAAATTTGATCAATTTCTCCATCATAGTAATCTGTTTGATTTAATCTCTCTTTTAATTGAATTACTGCAGGATCTTCCATACCAATTTCAAGAAGTTTATAACTATCTAGCTTATTAAACCCACCACCTTCTTTTATTTTTTTATATTTTATTAGATTTTCTTTTAATTTAGTATAATTATCACTTTGAGGTAGTAGAGAATATAAATAATTTTTAATACCATTATTAGAAATCTCCTCTAGAACCTCTTTTATTTCAATAGGTGCACTTTCATTAACCCAATCAACTTCTATTTTTTCGGGATCTAAGAATCCATTTGTAAAATGAGCGTTTAATAAAAGAAACGAATTAGACATTACAATGTCCACTCTTGCTATTTCCTGGAAGGACAAACTCTTTTGATCGATAAATTTTTTAAGATAATTATATCTGTAAAAATAATGTTTTAAACCCTCTTCATCTACTTTTTCTATAACATCCATTAGTTCATAAGCTTCGTGACTTAAACGACCATTTTTAAACCAAAATGGATTATAGTTATTTTCTTTATAGCTTATTAATAATTCATCTAAAAAACATGGTGCATCAATTCTTAGATTATTTAGCTCACATTCTGTAAAGTTATTTAGTTGATTTTCAATTTCATTATTAATCGGGCTCTCTGCATACAAAGGTAGACCAGTAGTTAATATTAACAATAAAACTGTTATAAGAATATAATAATTTTTATTCTTCATATTTATCCTTTCTTAAAACATGTCAAATAAAAAATTTCTAAAAATTTTATATTTATTTATATTATTTACATTTTAAACAAAAAAGCTCAACAAATCAAATGTATTTTTTCCCAATTATATCAACACTTAACAGTAATGATAATTATTAGGACATTTTAAATTCCTATAAACCATAAAAGGAATAATAATAACATCAAGATATTTAACCACAATATTCTTTTCCTATTAATTTCTGAATTTATAAGATTGTAAAGTTCATTTACCTTTTTAATACGGTTTTCGATTAAATTTCTCCACCTATCAATCTGAAATGCCTTACTTGCCAGATAATAAACTCTGGCTAAATACCATTCTCCCTGGAACTTCTCAAAGTTATCCATAACATCAACTACTTTTTCTAATTCAAACCTTAACTTCATTATCTCATTAATTTTATTAGATATACCAGATTTAAAGAAAGGAAGAAAGTTACTTAACTTTTTATTATTATTCATAAAATAGTCAGATAAATATTGGTCAATATATTCATCATAAGTTTTTAAAACATTAAATTGAATGTTTGCAAGCTCGATTATAAATAACTTATCATTAAAATTACTATTATTATCAATTATTAAAGCATTATTCCAGTAGATTGCTGTATAGTCAGAATTAAAATAACTTATATCATAGTCTAACACTGCTTTTTTTTGTTCATCACTAAAGTTGATATTTTCATATTCTTCAGTTAAAAGGCTTATTATTACATCTTTATTTTGGTCAACTAGATCATATGCTTCACCAATATTTGAATTATCAATACAGTAAACAGAATAAGTATGGCTAAATACATTATTATCATCTTTCAATAATGATGTAAAATGATTTGATATTTTATCATATAATTTATTAAACTCATCTATAGCGTTTTTACTGATATCTTTTTGTTTGACTAATCCATGTAATTGTTCTAGAGAGTCTACTTCAAAGTTGAACATTGTTTTAATAGATAAAACTCCATAACTATATACTTTTACTTTAGCTTTTTGGTTTAAATGTTTAAATTCATAATCAAACTTTACCGGTTCAGGATAAGAAATAAATTCCGGTGCTTCATAGTTGTCTTTTAGTTCATGCTGCTTGAAATTATCAATACCTGCTTTTTTTAAACTTTCTATTATTTCTTCTCTCTTAATTCTTTTCCCTAAATTATAATACTTATAGAAATTTAAAGATGTATCCAAAAATACAACCCTCCAATATTAGACCTCTTTTCTTAAAGAATAATAGTTATAGATAATAATTTCAAACTTTATCAGCTTTTTTAAACAAAATTCCTTTATTGTTCTTAGTTTTAACAATTTCTAAAGGATAATTTTTTTCTATATATTGAAAGGTTTTTAGGTTATAAAATGACACATGTGTAGGGTCTCTTTTATACCACCAGTCCTTAAAATGATCTATACCTTGATGAAATAATGTCATAACAGCAAGGTATTTTTTTGGTTTAATTAGTTGAACTAACTTATTAATTTCACTTTTAGGATCAAAAAAATGTTCAAATACTTCTGTAGATGTAATTAAATCATATTTTTTACTCTTATAATTAAAATCAGGATAAAAAAACGGGTCATATTTATCTACATTAAAACCTATCTCTTCTAGAAGATCCGCTAATACCGGACCCGGCCCACAACCATATTCCAAGACATCTTCAATCTCTTCTTTATAATCTATAATATAGTTATCAATAAATTCCTTAAACATATTTACATAACCTTCATTTTCATGTGTGTTCTCATGACCTCGATAAACTTCATGTTCTCTATCATAATCAGGTAGTTTATCTGAGTCAATAAAAATTAATTCACAGTTATTGCAGAAATAATAAAGATCATCTAAATTAATTTTTTTAATATCATTACTATCACATAACTTACAGTTCATTTAATGTATTCACCTCTTAAATATTAGTTTATTATAATACTACGATAAAAAACCAAAATATAATAAATAAAATTAAAAGTAATTTTACCACAGCACTACCTATATAAGCAAATACTGTAGAAAAAGCAATTTTTAAAGACTTCTTGTAATCTCTCGAATTTGACTTGATATATTCAACTAAAAATATTAATGCAAATGGTCCAATAATTACACCTAGAGGACCTAAAACAACTAAACCTAATGCCAGACCTACAAGAGCTGCAAGTACTGAAAGATTGCTTCCACCTGTTTTTTTTACAGCAAATGCATTTGCAAAAAAATCTGAAAATACAGTAATGATAGTTATAATAACTAAACCTACCCAAAATGTATTAGGCAAAACAATACCAACTGAACCAAAATGATAGATTAATACCGCAATCCAGACTGGAATAATATCTGGTATCATCGGTATAAAAACACCTGCTAAACCTGTTAAAAATAAAATAACTATAAGCAACCAATATAAACCAATCAAATCAATTCCCCTCTCTGAAGTATCATTATTAGTATTTTATCATTAATTAGATCAAAAAGAAAAAAGCTTACTTGAAAAAGTAAGCTAAATGTATCTAATAAATATCAAAATTTGCTTTTAATCAAATAGTTCTTTTAATAAGTTCTACACTGTTATCTCTTCAAATTTTACTACTAATCTACTGTAAAGTTGATGTCTTGTAATTAAATATATTATAAAAAAAAGTATACTTATTATAATAATCAAGGTATTAAAACTATTTACAAATCCAGATGTTAACAAATATAGAAGATAACAAACAGCACCAACTACGACTCTTAAGCCTAAAGATATAGTAACATTCAAATTGTTTTTCACAGCAGCTGTAGGGTGTGTCCAGTTGAGTATTGGTCTATAAATATTTACAATAAAATCAATGGTTGCAAATAGTAATGTGGTTATTATTGTAAATAATAATACTATAGCTGTCATCTCAATAGTCATTGGGAATATGAATATAGCTAAAATTAATAGCATAAATGATCCTACTGTGTTAATTGCTACTGTAGTCCAAATTCTATATTTAATATTTAATTTAGAATCAATAGGCAGTGCTTTTAACTCCCAAAATGCTTTTCCTTCTCTTGTAATAACAGTAGATGAAATATTAGACACAATTGAAGGTGTTACAACAAACACACTTACTATTAACATCAAATATGGTCTGATTTCAACACTACTTAAAAGATCTAATGAAAACTGCCTGCTAAATAACATCAAAGCCAAAAGTATAACTGGTACTATCATACTTAGCAACGTGTTTAAAAGAAAGGTCGGTTCTTTAACAATAATTAAAATATGCCTTTTTATCAGCTGATAAGCAATACTGTGTTTTTTAAAGTATAAATCTTTATTATTAATAACATTATTTACTGTCGAATACATCATCGACTTTCTAAAAAATGTTTTTGCTAAGTAATACAAAGTTAACATAAATAATAAGTTTATGCCCATAAAGTATAGAAAATCAACAATTGAACCTAGAATCATTTTTGTTAACCAGATACTTGGGGGAAAACTACTACCAACCATAGATATAAAACTTTCATTATTTAAGATAGCATTTTGCACTTGTTCTGGATTACTACTATATTGAGTTATACCTAACTGAATTACTATTATTACAACTATCAATACAATATTACTTACCACAGTTAGTATGTTTTTATACTTTGTCTTTCTTATATACTTATGGAAAGCCAAAATTATCAATGCTGATATCAAAAGAGGTAATAATGGAGCCATAAAATAAGCTATTATCCCAAAAAATATTACAGAAATGTTAAAACCTGTTCCTATTGCATAAGTAATTATACTTGGTAGTAAAAACATGGTACTGATTCCTAAAAGAAATATATAAACTGTACTTAACTTTGAAAATATTATATCAGTTTCTGTTACAGGTAAAGTGATTAAAAACTTTGTATCCTTTGAAAAAAAGAAAACTGAAGCAATCATTGGTATCCCTAGAAAAAACATTAAAATAACTGCATTGACATACATTGATGTTATAACCAGTTCAGGTTGATTTATTTGAGAAAATGCTTTATATGAAACAATTGAAAAATATATAGCTGGTGTAAATATTGAGATTATTAAAAAGGTTTGAATTACTAATAGCAACTTTTTGTTTTTAATATTTAAGCTTCCCTGTATTTTTTTCCATGAGTTTTTCAACTGTAACATTATTAAAAGTTTAAGCTTCTTCATCTTTTGTCAACTCCAGGAAAATATCTTCTAGACTATTATCTGATTTTTGTTTGATACTTTCTAAAGTCCCACAGGAAATTAATTTACCTTCATTTATGATTCCAATCCGGTCACAAAGATTTTCAACAACCTCTAAAACATGTGATGAAAAAAATACAGTTCCACCATTTCTACAGTGATCTTTCATAATATCTTTTAATATTTTTGCAGATTTAGGATCTAAACCTCCTAATGGTTCATCAAGGATTAATACCTTAGGTTTTGGTAACAAAGCACCAGTAATCAATAATTTTTGTTTCATCCCATGTGAATAAGAGCTTATAGGTTGATTTAAGTCTTTATAAATACCAAAGTCTTTTGTATATTTTTCAATTCTTTTCTTTCTTAAATTTTCATCAACCTCATACATGTCAGCAATAAAGTTCAAATAATCTATGCCACTTATTGCATCAAAAATTTCAGGGTGGTCAGGTACTAATGTAAAACACCTTTTTGTTTCCAAGGGATTTTTTTCAATATCATTATCATCGATTAATATTTGACCATCTGTTATATCTAAAATTCCTGTCATCATTCTTATAGTAGTCGTTTTACCCGCACCGTTTGGTCCTAAAAATCCAAATATTTCCCCACTATTTATTGATAAATCTAAACTGTTAACTGCTTTTTTACTATTGTCATATACTTTGGTTACATTTTTTAATTCTATCATTTCTTATTAACCTCCACTTTTTTATTTATCTAAGTAACTTTTTATATCATATTTTAAAGTCTCAACACTATCTCTTGAATTACCTTTAATTAATATGGCTTTATTATCCAATGCCCAAACCAGATTTGTGATTCCTTTGCTTGTTTGTGCCCAGAGTCCTCCATAAAAAGGTATATTTATTTCATAGCTTTTTGTTTTAACATGACCAGCATTCCTTTCCATATAATCATCAATTTCTCTTTTTAATTCTTTAAGACTGTTTGTTTCATAATATGCTGTAATAACTCTTTTTCCATCTATATCCACTTCTTTAATTTCTTTGACAGCATTAAAAGAATCTAGATTCAATAAATCATTTGTATTTTGATAATTATAAACATTGCTGTAATTGTTATATAAATATGTATTAAAAGCTTGAGCTGAATTGAAAACTTCAAGATTAATATACATAACAACACCTACAACAATCAAGACAATTAATAAAAAGAAACCTAAAATAACTTGAAATACTTTTTTCACTTTTATCACCTTCCATATTATTTCACAATATCCTTGTTTTTCAAGTTTACCCAGGAAAGACTATAAAAGATGATGAAATATATTAATGATATTATAAACAAAATATTAACTTCATTAAATATATTAGCCGAATTTAAAATTAATCCCGTATTAAAGTACTCACTGATAATAAATGGGCTTATTTTAGCTGACAGTTGTCTGATTAGGCTCAATAAAAATATCATACCAATATTTATGCCTACTACAGACCCGGGTGAGCTTAAATTAAAACTAATAAAGATAACTAATATACTGAAAGCTGTTAATGGTATTATTGATAACAAATACATTCCAACTGTATACAATATTCCATTTGCTTCACTTAAAACTTGTCCATTTATTTCAAAGGGTACACCCCAGTCAAAAAATATTGAGCCACTAATATATGAAACCATTAAAGTAAACATTAAAATCATTAATATGAAAGCTATCATAACAAGTAATTTAGAGATTAATACTTCACTTCTTTTAGCACTGTTTATTAATGATAACTTAAATGTTCCGTTATTATATTCATTCGTTACCATTTCTGCAGCTAATATTACAATAAAGATCGGTATAATCATCTCTGCACTCCAGGATAAGTTCTCCAGGGGAAATGTATTTACTTTCATTACTATCTCTGCCCCACCAAATTTACTGGCTAAGACAGGTATTATAGTCATTACACCAATTATTAACATAAAAATATATACTTTTTTCATTTTTAAGAGTTTATAGAACTCATTTTTTATTAATCTAAATAACATCGAACTTACCTCCTGTTTTATTAAAATAATAGTTTTCTAAACTTTCTACCTTGGGAACTATATACTTTATTTTTAAATTCCTACTAAACAGTAATGTATTAATATTCTCTATTTCATTACTGTCAATATTTATCTCAACAGCATTTTCACTAATTTTTATATTGCGAACTCCATCATAATCTTTTAGAAGTTTATTAACTTCTTCTTTTTGTTTAGTATAAATTTTAATCCACTTATTTTCATTATCCTCACTTAATAATCTATTTGAAATAATTTTTCCTTCCTGTAGGATAGCAACTCGATTACAGATTTGTTCAACTTCATTTAATAAGTGAGTACAGATAAAAAATGTGATGTTTTTAGTTTCTGATAGGTTTGTAATTAACTTTCTAATTTCTTTTTTCCCCTGTGGATCAAGTCCACTTGTAGGTTCATCTAAAATTATCAGTTCTGGATCGTTTAACAGTGCTCTTGCAATCCCAAGTCTTTGTTTCATCCCTACAGAATACCCCTTTACCTTTTCATTAGCTTTTTTCTTAAGTCCTACAGTCTTAATTACCTTTAAAATATCTACGTGTTTTACATCTTTATACAGGTTAGCAGTTAATCTTAAATTTTCATAACCAGTCAAAAATTCATAGAAACTAGGAGTTTCAACCATTGCTCCTACCTTTGTTAAGGCTTTTTTGTAATTATTTTTTAAACTACATCCATTAATTACTACATTGCCATTATCAGGTTTAACTAAACCCAAAATCATTCTTATGGTGGTTGATTTACCAGCACCGTTTGGACCTAAAAACCCAAATATATCTCCTTTATTTATCTTTAAATTAACATTTTTAACTGCCTCAACATTTCCAAATCTTTTTTGTAAATTTTTAATTCTTAAAATTTCATTATCCATAAAAAAATACCTCCAGTACTATTTCTTAAGTTAATAATACTAAAGGTATCTTAAAATATGATTATATAAATATTAAGTTTTTATTAATTCATATATAAATATTTTGTTTTTAAAGTTAATTATATCTTTTTTGAAACTTTTTCATTAATAAGCAAATATAAATGAAATAACAAAGGAAACCTAATAAGGTATATAAAAAGTATAAATTATCCCCTTGATCAACCACTTCTAAAATTCGATATATCCAAAAACTTGGAAAAATAGCAAATATATACTCTATATTACTATCAATAAAGTAAGCAGCTAAGGGAATGAAATAAAATATACTTACTCCTTTAGCAAATGCAAATCCTTCAACTTTATTGTCTGCAAAAGTTGAAATTAATAAAACAATTAATGGTCCACCCAAAGATGTCATCATAAGTACAGGCAATAAGTATATGAACTTAATCTCTATTAAATGTAAGTAATAAAAAGCAAATAATACTGAGATGAAACTAATTAAATATGAAATAGATAATCTATATAAAAGATACCTTTTTTTTGAAAATGGAGTAATCGATAAGTAAGTTATTATACCTTGGTCTCTATCTTCTAATATTAAAAAGGCAAACAACATGCCTGACACTAGCGGAATTATTATTATAACAAAGCTGGTTATTAATAAATAATATGGAAATAGATGAAAAGCAAGTTCTTCTAACAAAATTGTTTCCAAAAATAAAATAATGATTTTAAATGCAAATCCCATTAATACTGGAGCTAATAAGATGAATATATACATTTTATCTCTGAAAACATTTTTAAAATCTCCCTTTAGAATATTAATGTACTTTGTCATCGTTTATCACCAATCTTTAAAATTACATATTTAATAAAATAACTATAAGCTAATTTATATGCTATAAATATCCATATTATTAAAACAAAAATAGAAAATAAGGTTTCATATACTCCTATATTAGAAGTGAATGCCCCCAAAATTAAAACTAAAGAAGCCCTGGTGGGCCAGAGATAAAACAAGATGTTTTCATATATATTTAAAAATTCAAAAAAAGGTATTACTAATATAAAGGAATAAAGAATAGAATAAATTAAGTATTCATTAACAGTTTTAACAATTACACCAATTGTTAATCCTTGAAGAGTAAAAAATATTGCTGTTAGAATTAAACTGATAAAAAGTAGAATATAATCAAAGTCAAATCCCCTTACTACTATTGCTATCACAAAAGCAGTTAAAAGTGAAATAGTAGTTAATGAAAATACGCGAGCAGCGATAAACTCCTTTACTCTTAAAGGAGTTATAAATAATGCTTCAAATATATTTTCTTCTTTTTCTAATAATATAATTGCACCTACAAAAAAGAAACCTAGCATAGCTGGGTCAGAAAATATAACCATAGCAGTAACTATTCCTTGAATTTCAGTAGGAAGTTTAAAAAGAATAACAATATATATAATACTTACAAAAAGATAGACATAATAAAACCCATTTCGGAATTGATATTTAATATCCTGATTTAAGGCCAGGAGAAATCTCATCTCAGTTTCCTCCCTGTAACTTTGATAAATACTTCTTCTAAATCTGCTTCTCTGCTATGTATTGATTCAACTTCATTTTCTTTTAATAGATTTAAAAACTCTTTGTTTTGATATAATCTATTTAAATCAAAAACCTTTCTTTTGTTTTCATTATCATTTATATATCTAATTTCTACATCTTTGCTTCCATAAGAATTTTTTAAATTTTGTGGATCATCAATCAAAACAATTTCTCCTTCTACTATAAAAGCTACCCTATCACACAGGTCATCAACTGTAAGCATATTATGTGTTGTTAAAAAAATAGTTTTTCCCTGTATAGATTTCTCATGAATTATATCTTTAATAATTCTTGCATTACCTGGATCAAGTCCGGATGTTGGCTCATCTAAAAATAATAATTCGGGTTTATTTATTAATGACCTACAAAAGTTTAACCTCATTTTCATACCCTTCGAAAACTTTTCCACTCTAATATCTGCTGCTTCTTTTAAACCAACCATTTCTAACAAATTTAAAGCATCTTCTGTTTTTACATTATATAAGGAACTAAAGTACTCTAAATTTTCTCGAGCAGTAAAGCGAAGATAAAGATTAGGAAACTCAAAGGAAACGCCAATTTTTTCATAAAAAGCACTGTCCACATTACTGATATCTTGATTCATCACACTAACATTACCACTAAATCCTTTTAAAATCCCTGTAAGTATCTTTTGTGTTGTGCTTTTACCGGCTCCTGAAGGACCTAAGAATCCAAATATTTCACCCTTATTTATATTAAAGTTTAAATTATTTAATACATTTTCATTTTTACCAGGATAAGCAAAACAAAGATTTTTTACACTTACTATACTATCTTGATCTTGAATCAAATCTATTTTTTTATTCCCAACCTTTACCCCCATATTTTTCACCATCCTTATCTATTGCTATTTACTAAATTATTAATGATCAGCAATTAACCCCTCGCTTATTAAATCAATAAAAAGCTCAATTGTTTTATCAAAATGTTCTTCACCTATTTCTTTTTTATGTAAAGTTAGAAGAAATAGGGCTCTTAAGACCCCTGATATGGCATCTATATCATAATTTTTTATATATCCTCCTTTTTGCCAACTCTTTAATAGAGGGGCTAATGTATCAGTATCATTTCCTATATGCTCATTAATTTTTTCTTCTGGTAACTTACTTAACATTTGTTGATATTCATCACTGTTATACATGTTTTTTATAAGAGGGTATTCTTCAATTAATTCCATTGCTTTTTTAAGAAAATCATGAAACATCTTTTTATTAACTTTTCCTTTTTGAATATCTTCACTCAATAGTTTATTCTTTATTTCTCTTTCGTTTTGTTCAACTATTTCAAAGTATAGTTCTTCTTTAGACGAAAAAAACTTATAGAATGAGCCCTGTGCAATACCAACAGATTTAGTTAGATCCTTAATTGAAGTTTTCTTTAATCCATATCTACTAAACAATTTTTCACCTTTATTAATTAAAAGTTCTTTAATTTTTTTCTTTTCTTTGCTAGTAAATCCTCGGGGCATAATTAACCACTTCCTTTTATATGAATAAATATATATTTTATTCATATATTCATAATAATATATAATTCTATCCTTGTCAAATTATTTATATACCCCAAAATATAAATTTAAATTTTGTTAACAAAAAAATACCTTTAGCATTAATTACAGTATCTAATACTAAAGGGATTAATAACTATTAATATTTAATTTTTTATTAATCAACAATTGGTAGTTTAAAATAAAAAGTGGATCCTTCATTTGTTTTAGAATATACTCCAATCTCTCCATTGTGGGCTTCAATAATTTCTTTACAAATCGCTAAACCAAGACCGGTTCCACCAAATTGGCGGTTACGTGATTTTTCTCCTCTATAAAACTTCTCAAAAATATTTTTTTGGACTTCTTCTTTTATTCCAACACCGTTATCAGCTATATTAACAACCAAATAGTTATCTTCAACATCAAAAGAAACTTTAACAGTACCATCCTCATCCATAAATTCTCTTGCATTCTTAATTATATTGTCAAACACTTGGTCAATACGGTGCTTATCAATATTTATCTTTAGATCTGGAATAGGTTTTTCGATTATTAGTTTTTGTCTGATTTGTTCAAACTCCAACTTATATGATGTTAATATCTCTTCAAATATCTCTTTACTGTTATATTCTTTTTTATTAACCTCTAATTTATCTAACTCTAATTTGGAAAAATAAAAGAGGTCATCTATCAGATGATTTAATCTTATAGATTTATCTTTAATGATTGTAAGGTATTTATTATATGTTTTTTCATCTTTATAAACACCATCTATTAAACCTTCTACATAGCCCTGTATAGAAGTAATTGGTGTTTTTAAATCATGAGATATACTAGCTATTAGTTCTTTACGATTGTTTTCATATATGGCTTGTTTTTCAAGTGATTTCTTTAATTTCAACCGCATTGTTTCAAATGCTTCGCAAAAACTACCCAACTCATTATCACCACAGTAATCTATTTCATAATCCAAATTACCTTCAGCAATATTTTTTGTTGCTTCATTTAGTTCTTCTAATGGTATCAAAATCTGTCTTGAAATAACTCTACTGAAATAATACACCAAAAAGATAAGGAGAATAATAGAGATAATAATACCAACTACAATATATTTTATTATTCTACCCTGTACTCCTTGAAACATCATATTTACATTTAAAACTAATGAATAAACATACTCGCCTTCTGGAGTTTCAATCTCATTTAAATATGTAAAGTAATCAGTATTGGTTATCGAATTAATATTTAAATTATTATAGTTGAAGGTTTCCTGTTCTCTTTTTTCAGAATTAAATATAATTTGGTCATTTTCAGGATTAATAATCTGCAAACTACCACCGTAAGTTATTAAAAGATCATCTATACTAGATTTAAAGTTAGAATAATTATCAACTTCTCCTATGTTAGCAGAGATTCTTTCTTCAAATCTTTCTAAAATGGTATCTACTTCTACAATGACATTGTTATTATTTATATATAAACTCAACACATTAAAAAATACTATATAAAATATAATTGGAATTACAATTACTAAAACAAAGTAGATTATTAACTTAGTTCTCAAACTAAAGGTAAACCACTTCATCGGTTGTCACCCACAAATTTATACCCAACTCCCCAAACAGTTTCAATATATTCTGGATTAGAAGAGTCTTCTTCAATTTTTTCTCTGATCTTTCTTATATGTACTGTTACAGTATTTATATCTCCATACTCATTATATCCCCAAATTTGATTAAAGATTTGTTCTCTGCTGTAAACTCTTTCAGGATTTAAAGCAAGATACTTTAATATTTCAAACTCTTTTGCTGACATCTGGATCTTTTCATTTTTTAAATATACATTATATCCATTTAAATCAAGCTTTAAATTTTTAAATTCTAATATATTTTTGTTGAACTGAGAGTTTGAAAACTCCTTATATCTTCTTAATTGTGCTTTTATCCTAGCTACTAGCTCCTTTGGACTAAAAGGTTTAGTTATATAATCATCAGCTCCTAAACCCAATCCTAAGACCTTATCAACATCACTTTTTTTAGCACTAAGCATCATCACAGGGATATTTGACTTACCTCTGATGATTTTGAGTATTTCCATCCCATCAATTTTAGGCAGCATAATATCTAATATAACAATATCAAAACTATCAGATTCAAATATTTCTACAGCTTCTTTTCCATCACTTGCTAATTCAACATTGAAACCCTCTACATTTAAATAGTCTCTAATCAGCTCTCTTATTTCTTTTTCATCATCAACAATCAATACTTTTTCTTCAGCCATCTTTCCACCTCATTAATATTTTAACTTTCAGTATAACTTTATACAAACAAAAGAAAATTCCTTTTCACTCTTTTGTTAACTCTAAAAAGACCTGATGTAAGGTGGCTTCTCTAGTATGAACACTTAATATTTCAGCTTTATTATTTAAAATTTCTAAAAGTTTTCCTATCTTATCATTTTTTAAATCCAGCTCTATTATTATTTTATCTTTTTCTTCTTTTATTTTGTTTTTATCAACAAGATCATCTGGATCAATTAATAAAGAATCATCATTTTTAATAATAATTTCTAATACTTTAGTACCATATCTGCTTTTAAGCACTGCAGGAGGTGTAATAGTTATAATTTTACCTTTATTAATAAATGCTATTCTATCACATAAACGGTCTGCCTCCTCCATAAAATGTGTACTTAATAATACGGTTTTTTTCTGTTCTGCAAATGATTCTACCGCCTGATGAATGATCTCAACAGACTGAGGATCTAATCCACTAGTCGGTTCATCTAAAATCAAAAGTTCTGGATCACTTAAAAGCGCTCTAGCTATTAATAGTCTTTGTTTCATACCTTTTGAATAGCTTTTAACCTGACGATCTTTAGCAAAGTTTAATTCAAAAAAAGATAAAAGCTGATCAATTTTTTTATTGCCTATACCATATAGATCAGCAAAGAACTTTAGGTTTTCATAACCGGTTAGTCTTTGATAAAGATTATTGGATTCAAATACCACTCCTATTTTTTCTTTGATATCTTTACCAATACTTTTAGATTCTTTACCAAAGATATAACTATTACCCGAAGTAGGTTTTAAAATCCCGGTTAAAATATTTAAGGCAGTACTTTTGCCAGCACCATTTGGACCTAAAAATCCAAAAACCTCTCCTTTTTTAATCTTAAAAGAAATACCTTTAAGGGCTTCTACTTTGTTATAGTTCTTTTTTAAGTTTTCTAAAACAATTGGATACTCTAAATTATTCAAAAAAATCACCTATCTTAATTATTTATGATTTCCGGATCCCATAATAGATAATTGTTTTTATCATATCTAGAAACATAAGTTTTTTTATTAATTAACTTTTCTTTTTCTTTACCATTATTCTCATAATTAGTCATATATTCAATTTCTATTTCATATAACTTATGATTTTCTTTATCAGTAATAATACTTTCAAACTCTTCCGGCCATTCATCAATTAGTTTAACATTGATTACTTGAACCTCAGATATTTTTAAACTTATCTTTTCTGTGTTTTTTGTTTGAAAATTTATATAGTCTTCTTTTTTTAAAACTTCTTTAATCTCAAAATGCATTGATTCATAAACAAACTCATAATTATTATACTGATAATTATAGTAGACATCATAAATAAAGCTTCTAACTTCAGCAATTTCTTTTTCACTTTCTGTCGCTGCAGCTGTATTAAAAGTAAATATTAATAAAAATATAAATATATAGATTAAGATTTTTTTATTTAACATTATTCATACACCTTCCTAAATACATAGAATAAAACAGATGATAAGACTACTGCAAATATACCTAATATAAATAAATCATACCAAATTCTACTGTAGTTAACATCAATACTAAGCAGGTTATTTATAACTTGAAACAAATAATATGTGGGAAAAAACTTAGCAATAAGTTCAGTTATCTCCGATAAATTATAGATTAAGGTCGGGAAAAGTAAAGGAAAATATATAACTGTTCCAATTGATCTTGCAGATGATTGGGTTTCTGATACTGCCCCAATAATTAATCCAATAACATTAAAAACTAGTGATCCTAAAAATACAGCAATAAATACTACGATAATATTGCTAATAGGCTGTCTGTAAAAACCATTAATAAAAAGCATAATTAAAGCAGTAAAGGTTGATAATATTACTCCAGATAAGATTTTACCAACCAAAAATAAATAGTTATGAGCAGGAGCAATATATACTGCATCCATCGTTTTATTTTCTTTTTCCTCTGCTAAATTACCTGAAATAATTAATACACCGATCATTGTTATGGTTATAGTAAGCCAAATTGGCAAGAAATTTAATCTCCCTTCAATTTGATTTAAAGGAGTTACCTGTAATGAATACTGTGGTTCAATATTTAAGTAATTATCTATGATTTGTTCAATTTGGTTCTGCAAAAAGAAGTAACTATTAGTGTTTGAGGCATCAAGATATATATTAAAATTATCTTTTGAACTAATTTCAATTATACCATCTATGTTATTACCAACCTCTTTATGAGCATTTTCTAATTCATTAAAGTTTATGAGATTCAAATTTGCAATATTATTACTTACAAATTGATTAAAATCACTGTTTATTTCATCAACCAAACCTAAATTAAACTCTTTATTTAAACCAGCATCCTCAATTACTAAAAAAAACAGGGATGCAAGGAGGGGTAACATTATTACAATAATTATAGTTTTGTTTCTAAAAAATTCTTTCATATCTTTTGAAATAACAGATTTAATTATATTAAAGCCATTCATTTTTTGTCACCTACTGGTTAAATAGTTGTTTTTATTAAAGGAAATACAGCTTATAAAAAGAAATAATAATAAAAGAGATATACTATAAAGGAATGATAAATTATGGAATTTAAAGATAAGAAATTATTTATTGTATCTCTAATTATTATTATAACATTAATCATACCGTTTTATACAGTTAATTCTATTTCAAGAGAGGATATAATAATAAACAATAATGAAATAAAACAAGGAGATCTACTTATAATAAAAAGCACAGATACAAAAAACATTTCACAAGTTACCTTTAATAATAAAAATTATAAATTTATAAATCATTTAGATAAAAGATTTGTAATTATTCCAATTTCATACTGGACTGAACCTGGAAATTATTCTTTAAAAATTGCAAATGGAAGTCCCCTGGAAATTGATATTAACATAAAGTCTAAAAACTTTAAAAGCAGTTATTTAAAAGTAGATGAAAATCAAAAAGAACTAGTTCAACCTGAAAAACAGGAAACTAAAGATAGAAAAAAACAAGATCAAAAATTAATAAATAAAGCAAGAAATTACAATTCCCCAAATTTTGAATTTGATGATCAGTTTATTTGGCCATTAGATGGTATTATAACAACAGAGTTTGGAGCAACTCGTTATGTTAACAACAAACTACAAAGCAGACATTCAGGTATTGATATAGCTGCTGATACAGGAACATCAATTAAAGCAGCTAACTCAGGAACTGTGAGATTGGCGCAAAACTTATTGGTAACCGGAAATACTATAATAATAGACCACGGTCACAGTATTTTTTCTTCTTACAGCCATCTATCAGAAATAAATGTAAAAAATGACCAAAAAGTTAAAAAAGGGGAAGTAATAGGAAAAGTTGGTTCAACTGGATTTTCTACTGGACCTCATTTACATTGGGCCATTAATGTCAATGGAGTATTTATTAATCCTGAGGTTTTAATTGATAGCAATATCCTGGAATTTTAAAATCCCTCTCATTAAAAAAAGGGAAATAACTTTTAATTATTTCCCTTTCTATAAAACCTTTTTATGGAGTCATATTATTCAGATAATATACTACCGCCCAAATAATCACTATTAAACCGATAATTTCTAACATAAATATCACTCCCTCCCTGAAAAAACAAATTTCTATATGCTTTTTTAAAATTTATAAATTTTTCTTCTATAGTAATATTATATCATATATTTCCATATAACAAAAGAAGATATATAGATATAATTTATCATTCCTCAATCTTATTTACAGCATTTGCACCACATTCTGGACAAATCTTACCTCGATTTCTATGTCCATGATGACCATGTCCTTTATGTCTTCTGTTTATTTTCAGTACAAATTCAGCTCCACATTCTTTACACTTGTATCTACCTTTATCTAACTCATAGTCTCCACCTTCAAACCTCAAAGCTTTACCCTCTAGTAGAGCTTTGGCAACTTTTTTATGAGCTTTTGTCAATATCCTCTGGAAGGTAGGCCTTGACACATTCATCTTTTCAGCACTTTCAGATTGATTTAAACCTTCAACATCTTTCAGCCTTAATGCCTCAACCTCTTCTAAACTTAACAAAACCTCTTCTAATTCTCTCCCTGGAATCCCTGCTGGTTTGAAAAAACGTATATATGGTATATTTTTTATTCTTCTTCTTTTTGGTGGCCTTGGCATCAAATCACTCCTAATTACTTTCTTAGTACTTATAATTCTATCATTAAATAGCAATTATTTAAAGAAAATATTTCTATATCTTTTTTTTATATTATATTCATATGTAATAAAATGATAATTAAAGCAAATTGAAAAGTATTATTACTAGATTTACCAATGATAATAATACATTAATATATGTAATATGCTTGAGTCTTTTTGATAAATTTTGAAAAAACCCTACTCCTATTGTAAATATGCTGATCAAAGGAATAAATAGTATCCCAATAGTTTTAGGGACATTTGACCTAATTTCACCTGATGGTTTATAGCTAAATATTAGTGAAATATTTTCATTTAGAAAATTATATGAAACTGCATTTATTAAAATTACAGCTGTAAAGATCAATACATTTATTTTTAAAAACTTATTAGTTGACATCTTATCAACTCCATTACTCTAAGATTAGAATTTTTTTACAGATAATAGATTCTAGGATTTATATATTATCTAAAGTTAAGCGAGTTTTTGAATTATACATAGAATTATATATAAATATATCCACAATTATTATAGCAATGAACCCCGCTAAACCTGTCATACCTGTCAAAAGTTCAGATCCTCCCTTAATATACAATATACTTAAACCTAAACTAGCATTAAAACTACCATGGCATATAGAAGCAGCAATTACAGATTTTGATTTTAGCTTAATAAAAGAAAAAATAGGACCTAAAAATATTCCGATCATTGTCATCATTAATACTCCTATAAATGCATTATTAGGATAATTATGACCCATTAAGATTAAGGGTAAATGCCATATACCCCAGAAAAATCCGATAATAAATGATGATTTCCAAAAACCTATTTTTATTAATTCTTTTTGGAGTAATCCTCTCCAACCTAATTCTTCTCCAAAACCTGCAACTGCATTAACCGTAATACCTGCTATCAAAACTTGAAAAAATATCATAATAAAAGATAAAACACTATTGCCTAAAAATTGTGCTTTTAATTGGTTAAACTGTTCTGGAGAAAGAATTGACTCATATTTTTCAAGAAATCCTATCATTTCTGAAGAATATTCTACTCCAGGTAATAACAAAGAAATACCAAAAGTTAGAAATGCTATGATAATAGGTATAAGCCATCCCCAGATAAACCACTTATTAATTTTAAAAGACACATCTAATTTATTAAGTATGGTTTCTTTATAGATCACTTTTTGAACTATTAAAACACTTATTGCAGGAATAAACATATAAAAGACCGCAAAAATAGTATATATACCAGTATATGCTCTTAATCCTAAGTATAAGGCAATAAAACCAACAGTCCAACTAATTCCAAAGTTTACCAACAAAAAGAAAATCGCTTTTTTATTTTTCATTTTTTCACCAACTTTATTAATGATTTAAATTGTTTTGCTTACGAACTATTATATATTATAATATTTTGTATGTCAACTTATAAGCTAAATAAAAAAGACAGCTTTAACTGCCTTATAAAAATAGTTAAGTACATATTAAAAATCAGATAACTGTTTATTAATAAAATTACATGATTTAATAAATTGATCCTTTTCATCATTAGATAAATTAGCAGCCCAATCACTAAGTTTATCAACCATCTTCTCTTTTTCTTTTTTAAACATATCTTTACCTTTTTCACTTAAATTCAGAACAATTTTTCTACGGTCATTTTCATCTTGTGCTCTTGTAATTAATTCTTCTTGTACCATACTTTCTATCATAACTGACAAATTGGATGTAGAAACGGCTAATAAATGAGCCAATTCCTTCAAACTTTGGTCTTTCTTATAAAATAGAGTAAACAATACCCCCATTCTCTGTAAAGAAACACTCGATTCTTCAGGATTTAAATAATTTTTAAAGAAAAAAGTACCAAAATTCATCAACTTAAAAAATGATTCTGCTGCCCTTTTATCTTTCATATTAACCTCCATAATTTATTATGTTATTTAATAATTTTATTTATTAATAATTATA
>JBNJDV010000015.1:0-25687 GCA_051745185.1 Bacillota bacterium | reverse complement strand
AAAGGATATGAAAATCTTTTTAGAAAAAAGACAGGTTTGTTATTAGATCCTTATTTCTCGGGGACAAAAATTAAGTGGATTTTAGATAATGTTAAGGATGCCAGAAAAAAGGCTAGAGAAAACAAGGTGATATTTGGTACTATAGACTCCTATTTAATTTGGAAATTAACTGGGGGCAAAGTCCATGTAACTGACTATACAAATGCTTCACGTACACTTTTATATAATATCTCTGATTTAAAATGGGATGAAGAGTTACTTGAAATAATGGGAGTTCCCTCTAATATATTACCTACTGTCAAATCTTCAAGTGAAATTTATGGTTACACAGATAAAAATGTATTTTTTGGACAGCATACACCTATATCAGGAATAGCAGGTGATCAGCAAGCGGCTACCTTTGCACAGGGTTGTTATGAAAAAGGGACTGTAAAGACCACCTTTGGAACCGGTGCATTTATGTTAATGAATACTGGTGAAAACTTAGTTTATTCCGAAAATGGATTGCTTACAACTATTGCCTGGGGATATAATAATAAAATAACTTATGCCCTTGAAGGAAGTATATTTAATGCTGGTTCTGCAATCCAGTGGTTGAAAGAAGAACTGCATTTATTAGATGAAGCTTCCGATTCTGAATATTTTGCTTCAAAAGTAAAAGATTCAGATGGAGTATACTTTGTACCCGGTTTTACTGGGTTAGGTGCGCCATATTGGAATCCAGAAGTGAGAGGTACTTTAGTAGGGTTAACAAGGGGAAGTAGTAAAAATCATATTATAAGAGCAACTCTGGAAGCATTGGTTTATCAAAGTAAAGATCTACTTGAAGCTATGCTTGAAGATTCAGGTTTATCTTTGAAAAAAATGAAGGTTGATGGTGGAGTTGTAAATAATGACTTAATTATGCAGTTTTTAGCCGATATGATAGGTACAGAGGTAGAAAGACCTCTAAACAGCGAAACTACTGTAACTGGTGCTGCATATCTTGCAGGTTTAGCTACCAACTTTTGGTCTGATTTAGATGAATTAACTAATAAAAGAAGAGTTGATAAGTTATTTAAACCTGATAATGATGAAAATTTAAGGAAAAATAAATATAATAATTGGATAAAAGCAGTTAAAACTGCATTATACTGGAGTAATCTTTAATTTAAAATTAACTTATTTGATGTTTTATAACTATTCATTAGGTTTTTCATTTTTAATTATTAAATTAAATAGTATATAATAAGTTTCCCTATTATTGTTTATTATCACATATAAATATTTTAATAATTATGGTATAATTATAGAGGAAAAAGTTAATGTATATAGAAATAAATTATAGAGATAAAAAATTAAACTAATAACAACCTATTTAATGAAATTAATGAAGTTATGATACATTAAATAGGTTTTTATGTGTTAAAACAAGATTGGAGGAATTCTTATGAACAGTAAGTTTGCTAAAAAGTATACCTATTTAGCCTATATTTTATTAGCACCATCTATAGTGATTGTTGCAGTATTTCTAATTTACCCATCTATACAGTCTTTGTATTTAAGTTTTTATAGAACGACTCCTTTTGGTAATAGAATAATATTTACGGGGTTACAAAACTTTACAAGATTATTAACCTCTGATGCTTATTGGAACAGTTTAGGTAGATCGTTATCATTTACTGCAATTACAGTCTTTCTTGCAATTAGTATTTCACTTCTATTAGCAGTATTAACAAATAAAAACATAAGAGGTGCAAAGATTTATAAAAGTTTAATGATTTGGCCCTTTGCCTTTTCATTTGCATTTGCAGGTACTATTTGGGGTGTACTCCTTCATCCAAATGTTGGTGTTATGTCATATTATATAGAACTTATAACTGGATTTGGGTTTAATTGGGTTAACAATGGAACTGCAGCATTTATCTTGCTCATAATTGCTTCTACATGGAGAATGATTGGTTATAATGTCATATTTTTTATTGCTGCTTTACAGAATGTTTCTCCTTCCTTACTTGAGGCAGCAGAAATTGATGGAGCAAATAATTTTACAAAGTTTTGGAAAATTACATTTCCTTTAATTTCACCAATAACTTTTTTCTTGTTAATTATGAATACATTACAGGTGTTCTTTTTAACCTTTGGTATTGTTGATGTTCTAACACAGGGTGGCCCAGCAAGAGCAACTGATATTGTTACATATAAGTTGTTTAGAGATGCATTTTTAAGCATGAGAACTGGTTATGCTTCTGCCCAGTCTATTATATTATTTGTAATTGTTGCTGCAATAACAATTTTCCAATTTAAATATGCTGGTAAAAAGGTATTTTATCAATAAAAAATAAAGGGGATAAATGTCATGTCTAACTTTAGATTTAACAATATATTTTTACATATATTTTTGATAATAGCTGTTTTTATTATCTCTTTTCCAATTCTATATGCATTTATGGTAAGTACTCTTGATATGAATCAAGTTTATTCATCTCCACCTAAAGTAAGGTTTGGAGATAATATGATTAATAATTATAAAGCGGCATGGAATAGATCAAATATGGGTAGATTATTATTTAACAGTGCCTTTATATCAATAGTTACAGCTCTAGGCAAAATTGTACTTTCTATTAGTGCTGCATTTGCTTTTGTATACTTTGGTGATTTTAAAGGTAAAAATATCTTTTTTGTAATAATTTTAATTACACATATGTTACCTTTACCGATAAGAATTGTTCCAACTTATCAGTTAATGGATAATTTAAACTGGTTAGATACTTACTATGCACTAACCATACCATTTTTTGCAAGTGCAACAGGTGTATTACTTTTCAGGCAGTTTTATCTTACAGTTCCTGAATCATTACTTGAAGCTAGTTTGATAGATGGAATAACACCTTTAAGATTTATGTGGTCAATTTTAGTTCCCCTTTCAAAAAATAATATTGTTGCTTTATTTACTATAGAATTTATTTGGGTATGGAATCAGTACTTATGGCCTTTAGTTACTACAAACAGTGCAAAGGTACGAGTTGTACAAATTGGTCTGAAGATGTTAATTCCATCAGATGCTCAACCGGAGTGGAATGTCGTTATGGCAGCACTAATCATGGGAGTAATTCCTCCTTTGATTGTTTATCTAACATTACAGAAAAGTTTAGTAGAAGGATTTGCACTACAACAGGATAAATAAGTTATTTAAAATGGGGGTGGTTTTTTAAAACAAATTTGAAAATGTTTTAAAAAATACAAGGAGGTGTCAATTTCAGGGAAGAGAATCCTGAAAGAAAAAATGACAAAAAAATTACTGATTGCTGTTTTATTATTAAGTTTGTTGGTATTTGGTTCTGTAAGCAGTTCAGCACAGGATGTTATTGAACTAGAGTTTTGGCATGCTATGAGTGGTGGACGTACAGAAGCTGTTGAAAGAATTGTTGATGGATTTAATGAACTTCATTCAGATATTAACGTAACTGCCCAGTTTACTGGTAGTTATTCAGAAACATTGACTCAAGGTATTTCAGCTGTAAGATCTGGTAATCCTCCACACATAATTCAAGTTTATGAAGTAGGTACACAAACTATGTTAGATAGTGAAGCTATTGTACCAGTTCATGAAATAGTTGGAGATCAAATAGACTTTGGTAGTGTAATTCAACCGATTTCTAGTTATTATAGTGTTGATGGAGAACTTTATTCAATGCCCTTTAACTCTTCAACAGCCATGCTATATTACAATAAAGAAGCTTTTGAAGAAGCAGGTATTGATTATACTCCAACAACCTGGGAAGATGTAGAAGAAGTAGGATTAAAACTTATTGAAAGTGATGCAGCAAATCACGGGCTATCTTTTGGTTGGCCAGCCTGGATAATGGAACAGATGTTTGCTTATCACAACGAACCATATGCTAACAATAGTAATGGTAGAGAAGCAAGAGCAGACGAAATATATCTTGATAGTGAATTTGGAAAACATGTAATATCTACCTGGACAGACTTAGTAGAAAAAGATGTAATTGCATACGGTGGTCGTGAGTATTCGGCAAATCAAGATTTCTTGGCTGGTGAAGTTGCAATGTTAATCCAGTCAACTTCTTCTTTAAGCTCAATTATGGAATCAGCTAACTTTGAAGTAGGTACTACTTTCTTACCTAGATTTGAAGGTTATGGTATAGGTAATTCAGTTATCGGTGGAGCTTCATTATGGGTAATGCAGGGACACTCTTCTGAAGAATATCAAGCAGTAGTTGAATTTTTTAAATATTTAAACAGGACAGATGTTACTATCCAATGGCATAAAGATACTGGATATTTCCCAGCTACTAATGCAGCTGTTAAACAGTTAATGGATAATCAGTGGTTCAGTGACAATCCTAACTACCTAACAGCCTTCTTACAAATTCTAAGTGGTGTTTCAACACCAGCTTCAAATGGTGTACTATTAGGTAACTTTGTTGAAATTAGAGATATTACAGATACAGCAATTGAAAAAGCATTTACAGGTTCAATGCCAGCAGAAGAAGCAGCAGAAGAAGCAGCAGAAGAAGCAAACAGTGTATTAGAAGACTATACAGAATTATTTGGTGACTAGCAGGAAAATATTTTAAAGTCTGAATATTACAAATAAAAAAAGGAATTTGAAAATATAAAGAGAATATTTATAAGTAAGAAAGAATAATTAAATATTAAGGTAGAGAAAAGAGACCTATTAGATACTCCTCGAGAGGGGTGTGTTTAATAGGTCTTTGTTTTTTAAAAGGAGGTGAAGATAATAAAAAAGGTTACAGCACAGATGCATGAACACGTATTAAAAATTAAAGATATTGAAGGTAAAAAATTATATACAAATAGTAAAATACTAGTTGAAGGTATAGTAGATATTTTTAATAAATATGGATTTAGTGAACCAGGATTAGGTTATGATGTATATAATATTGAAGCAGAAGCAGCAGGACAAGAAGTAATATTTTTTAAAGATAGTTCTCCGCAAACCAGTCAAAAAAAGTTTTTAATAAATTCAACTGATGATTTTGATAAACTTAAAAATATAAATATAGGAATTGGCGGCAGAATGAACTTTGTAATTAATGCATTAAAAGAGTTTAAAAGAGTCACATCCAAAACTCCACCTTTACAGTTCTGTGCCCCATTTAGTTTAGCAGTTGCCTTATATGGTTATGAAAGGCTAGTTACTGATATGTACACAAAACCAGAAGTAGTACATATATTGATGAATATTATTACGGAAGATATATTAACTCCCTGGATTGAGTATCAAAAAGAAATAGTTCCCGATTGGAAAGTTGCTCTAGGTGCAGATGCTTTAGCTTCACCACCTAATTTAACTTTAGACCTTTTAGAAGAGTTCGTTTTACCATATGTAATTAAATTAAAAGATAATTGTGGTGACAATGTAGGGGTAGTTAACTGGTGGGGTGAAAGCCATATAAAAGATCTAGATAGATTTTTAGATCTTAAGATGAAGGCTTCACCTAATAATAAAATTCTAAGAGTCCAGGATCCGGATTTAGAAAAAATTGATCTAACTAAAATTACTGATTTTGTCTTAAAAAATGATATGGACTTAACCTTTGGGATAGGAGCTAAACTGTTAAGTGGTGGTAAAGTTGAAAAAATTAAAGAACGGGCTATAAAATATACAAGAAAAGGAATTAGGGTAAAAAACTTTACACTTTATTTATGTAATATAAGTAAAGACACTCCAGAAGATAACATATTTAGTGCTGTAAATACTGCACGTGAGGTAATGAAAATATAAGTTATTTGCAGTAAATAAAAGGATTATTATTGCTTTAAAAGAAGTATATAATTGAAAGATAAAAAAATATTTGAGGTTAGAGTAAAGAGAACCTATTTGATGTATAACTTGCGGGATAACTGCAGGTAAATTTAACATTAAATAGGATTTTTTATTTCAAAAGGGGTAGATTGTTTTGAAAAACATTTTTTCTAATCATGCTCAAGAGTTAGAAAATAATATTAATAAGTATCTAGAAGTAGTTAGTGATTCAAACTTGGTCTTTGAGCGTGACAGTAAAAATTATATAAGGAAAAACTTTGAAGAGTTTGAAGGTTCATTAGATGAAATAATGAAGTTAGAGAATTCTGCTGATGATTTTCAAAAAGAGATTAAGTATAAACTATATAAGTACATGTTAATACCTGAAGCAAGAGGAGATGTTTTAACATTATTAGAAAATATAGATAATATTGTAGATCATATTAAAAAATTATTAGTACAGCTGTCTATAGAAAAACCAATTATACCAGATGATCTGATTGATGATTTTGATGAATTAATTGAAATGGTAAGTAAATCTGTAGATCAGTTAATCAAATGCTTAAGAGCTTACTTTACAAACATCACTATGGTCAATGAATATGTTAATAAAGTACATTTTTTCGAACATGAGGCAGATAAAATTGAAGAAAGAATTAAACGTAAAGTTTTTGATAATGATAATGAACTGAACAGTTTTAGCAAAAAGGTACATCTAAGATACTTTGTTGAAAAATTTGTGCAAATTTCTGATAGGGCAGAAACTATTAGTGAAATAGCTTCGGTTGCTGCAATCAAAAGAAGAATTTAATATATTGGAGATGATAAAATGATTAGTGCCCTATTATTTATGTCAAGTGGTTTATTTTTAGGATGGTCCTTAGGTGCCAATGATGCAGCTAATCTATTTGGAACTGCAGTAGGAACAAAAATGGTTAAGTTTAAAACCGCTGCAATTGTGATCAGTATTTTTGTAATAATTGGTGCTGTAGTTAGTGGAATAGGAGCCTCACATACATTAGGTGAACTTGGAAAAGTAACAAGACTTCCTGGGGCATTTATTGTTGCTCTTTCAGCAGCTTTGACTGTATTAGGCATGACAAACTTAGGTCTACCTGTCTCTACATCACAATCAATTGTTGGGGCCATTATTGGTTGGAATATATTTGCAAACTTAAATACAGATTTGAGTGTTTTAAGTAAGATTGTTAGTACCTGGGTAATATGTCCAATTTTATCAGCAGTATTTGCGATTTTATTTTATAAAATAATACAAAAATCACTTTTTAAGTTTAATATTCATTTATTAAAGATTGATAAGTACACCAGGATTAGTTTAATTATTGTAGGAGCTTTTGGAGCATATAGTTTAGGAGCAAACAATATTGCAAATGTAATGGGTGTATTTACTAACTCAATTAATTTTCCTCCAATAAGTATTGGTGAGCTTTATGTACTTAGTAGTACACAACAGCTGTTTTTACTAGGTGGAATTGCAATTTCACTTGGAGTATTTACTTATTCAAAAAGAGTAATGATGACAGTTGGTAAAAGTATTTATAAGATATCTCCAATTGCAGCCTTAATAGTAGTATTATCTTCATCTACAGTACTTTTTTTGTTTGCATCTGAGAATTTAAAAATTTGGATGACTGCGGTTGGTTTACCATCATTTCCATTAGTTCCGGTTTCCAGTTCACAGGCTGTAGTCGGTGCAATATTAGGTATTGGCCTTGCTAAAGGTGGTCGTAATATAAATCTAACAGTTTTAAGAAACATCGGTATTGGCTGGATCGTAACTCCGATTACTTCAGCTTTAATTTCTTATATCTCATTATTTTTTATGCAGAATGTCTTTATGATGACAGTTTACTAAGCTGTGGAGGTGATAACAAAAATTAAATTTGTTGGCATATTTTTAAAATTAAAAAGGGGGACAAAAAAGTGAAAAAGTATTTAGTATTGATGTTTTTGTTAGTATTTGTAGCAAGTTTTAGTTTTGTAGGTCAAGCACAAGAGGTAGAAATTGATTTTTGGTATGCACTCTCAGGTCATATTCAAGAAGTTACACTTAGTTTAGTTGAAGATTTTAATGAAACTCATCCCAACATTACTGTAAATCCAGTACATAGAGGAAGTTATTCAGAAGTATTAACTTCATCTATAGCTGCCTATAGAGGTGGGAATGCCCCACATATTGTACAGGTTTATGAAGTGGGTACACAAACACTTTTAGACAGTAATGTAATCAAACCGGTTTATGAACTATTTGAAGAAAATGATATTAATGTTGACTGGAATGACTTTATTGGTCCATTAAAGGCATATTACTCAGTTGATGGTAACCTTTATTCTTTACCATTTAACTCCTCTACACCATTTTTGTTTTATAACAAAGATGCATTTGAAGAAGCAGGTTTAGATCCTGAAATGCCTCCAAAAACATTTAAAGAAGTAGAAGAGTATGGTAGACAACTTGTTGAAAGTGGAGTAGTAGAAAATGCTCTTACAGTTGGCTGGCCTTCATGGGTTTTAGTTGAAAACATGCATACCTGGCATGGTAAACCAATTACAAATAATGATAATGGTTATTCAGATCATGCAACAGAACTAATGATCAATGACGAATTTGGTGTAAAAGTATTTGAACAGTTTAAGGAATGGGCAGATGAAGACATCTTTACTTATGAAGGTAGAGAAGGAACACCAAATCCTTCATTCTTGACCGGAAATAGTGCTATGATAATTACTTCAACAGCATATTTAGGTGGATTTAAAGAAGCTGCAGACTTTGAAATTGGTTCTGGATTCATCCCTCATATAGAAGGAGAAAAACAAGGTAATTCACTTATTGGTGGAGCTACATTATGGGTATATGATGGTCACAGTGATGAAGAGTATGCAGCAGTAACTGAATTTTTAAACTATATTGCTTCAGTTGATCAACAGGTAAGATGGCACAAAGACACTGGTTACCTACCTGTCACTAATTCAGCTGTAGAACAGTTAGATAAAGAAGGATGGTTTGAGCAAAATCCTAATCATGGAACCGCTTTTAAACAGTTAAATGTTGAAATTGAAACTGATAAATTTGCCGGATTGAGATTAGGAGACTTTGTTGCAATTAGAGAAATTGTTCTTTCAGAAATTGAAAGTATTTTCTCTGGTGAAAAAGAAGTACAAAGAGCATTAGATGACGCAGTTGAGAAAAGCAATCAAAGACTACAAAGATATATCGAAGCAAATGTTCAATAGTTAATTAAATGTAAATATCAGTCCCTCATTTATTAATGGGGGACTGGTCTAAATAATGGAGGGAAATTTCAATGGGACAATTTAAATTTAAAAACAAAAAACTTCCTTATCTGTTGTCTTTACCACAGCTTGTAATTGTTACAATTTTTATCTTATATCCTACATATAAATCACTTGAGCTAAGTTTATTTAGAACATCAATCTTTGGTACCGGAAAAACTTTTGTAGGATTGCAGAACTTTAATGATTTGTTTACTTCTCCTGATTATTTAAAGACATTAATTGTAAGTTTAATTTTTGCAGGGGGAGTAACAATAATCGGGTTATCATTATCTCTTCTTATAAGTGTTTTAGTAAATAATGCATTAAAGGGGTTAACAATTTATAGAACAGCTTTTATCTGGCCTTATGCCTTATCACCAGCTGTTGCAGGAGCAATCTGGATGTTTATTATGCATCCTAGTTATGGAATTGTAAGTAACATTTTACCTTTTGAACTAAACTGGGTTTTAAATGGAAGACATGCTTTAATCTTAATAATTATTGCTGCTACATGGCGGATGTTAGGATATAATATTGCATTCTATATCGCAGGGTTACAGTCTGTACCTGTATCACTTAGGGAAGCTGCAGCCTTAGATGGAGCAAGTGGATTTCAGAAATTTTTTAAGATTACTTTTCCACTCTTAACACCTACAACTTTTTTCCTTTTAACAATGAATATGGTTTATGCATTTTTTGATACATTTGGTTTAATACATACCGTTACAAAAGGTGGACCTTCTGGAATGACTGAGATTATGGTATATAAAACATATAAAGATGGTTTTATAAATATAGTGCCGGGACTTTCGGCTGCACAGTCAGTTATTCTTTTAGTAATTGTAATCGGTTTAATCGCACTACAGTTTAGATTTTTAGAAAGGAAGGTACACTATGCATAAACAAAAATATCATAGAATAATCAACCATATCATCTTGATACTGTTAGTTTTAATTGTAATTTTTCCGGTTTATTATACTTTTGTGATCAGTTCTATTAGTTTTAAAGATGTTTTTTCAATGCCGCCTAGTATTTTACCAGGTACAAGTATAATGGAGAATTACAGTCATGCCTGGAATACAGTTAACTTAGGTAGACTGCTTTTAAACAGTTTAATATTTGCCTTAACAACTACTTTTGGTAAAATAATTTTGTCTGTACTGACATCTTTTGCAATCGTATACTTTGATTTTAAGTTTAAAACCTTTATCTTTTTTATTACATTATTAACACTAATGATGCCTGTACCGGTTAGGATAATGTCAACTTATGAAGTGGTAAACTCCTTCGGCTGGATTAATACATATCAGGGACTCATTTTCCCCATGATAGCATCAGCTACAGGTACTTTTCTATTAAGACAGGTATTTATGTCAGTACCCCGGGAATTGGCTGAAGCAACCATTGTTGATGGTGGAGGACCAATGACCTTTTTATTTAAAGTATTAATGCCAATTGCCAAAACAAACATTGCAGCACTTTTTGTAATATTATTTATCTGGGCCTGGAATCAGTACTTATGGCCTTTAATAATTACTACAAATCCCAATATGAATGTTGTACAGTTAGGAATAGAGGCAGTTATACCTAAAGGTGGTACTGCCCTACCGAAGTGGAATCAAATCATGCCTGTAGTAATCTTTACAATGTTACCACCATTAGCAGTAATTCTTTATTTACAAAAGAGTTTTGTGCAGGGCTTAATAGAACCTGAAAAATAAAATGTTAAAAGGAGAAAAAATATGAGTAAAATTAGTAATACAAAATTATTTATATTTGATATGGATGGAACAATTTATCTAGGAGATAATTTAATTGATGGAGTAAAAGATCTATTAAAAAAGTTAGATGAAAAAAATATTGATTATATATTTTTAACAAATAATTCATCGAAAAATTCTGATGATTATAAAATAAAGTTAAAAAAATTAGGGATTGAAACTACAAAAGATAAAATTGTAAATGCTGGTGAAGTAACTGCTGCTTATCTAAAAGATATAAAAGAAAAAGATGAAAAAAAAGTCTATGTAGTAGGAACTAAGTCTTTAGAAGATGTCTTTAAAAATTATGGTTTTAATGTAGTAAAAACTGGGGATAATGCAGATTATCTAGTCGTTGGTTTTGATACAAGCTTAACTTATCAAAAACTTTGGGATGCCCACTACTTAATTAATAATGGTATTAAATACTATGCAACTAATCCAGATAAAGTATGTCCTTTAGAAGGTGGTCGATCAATGCCTGATTGTGGGGCAATTACTAACCTTTTAAAAACTTCAACCGGAAAAGAACCGATAGTGGTAGGTAAACCAAGCGAACTAATGATCAACTATATTTCTAATAACTATGATACTCCCAAGGAAAATATTACGATGGTAGGAGATCGTTTATATACCGATATTAAGATGGCTGTAAACGGGGGTATTAACAGTATATTAGTACTAACCGGTGAAAGTAATAAAAGTGATTTAGAAAGTTCTAGTATAAATCCAGATCATGTAGTTCAGTCAGTAGTAGATATATCAAAATTACTATAGAGGTGAAAGCAATGACAGAAATAATTGCACACAGAGGTTCATCAAGTTCTACACCAGAAAATTCTAAGGCATCACTTCTGCAAGCTATAAAAGAAGGGGCAAGCGGTGTAGAAATAGACCTGCAGTTAACATCAGATAATGAAGTTGTAGTTATTCATGATGAAAAAATAGACCGTACTTCTAGTGGACTTGGTTTTGTAAAAAATATGACGTTAAAGGAACTTAAAGAATATGATATTGGCAGCTTTTTTGATCCCAAGTTTGAAGCTGAACGAATTTTGACTTTAAAAGAAGCATTAACAATTTTAAAAAGCAGTAAAATTATAAATATTGAAATCAAAAAGATGATTAATTTTAATCATGATATTGAAAAAGAGGTAGTTAAGGTATTAGAGAGTATAAAGTTAAATAATAAAATTATTGTTTCATCTTTTAATCATGACTCATTAGATATTATAAGAAATCTTAATAATAATATTATAACAGCTCCCTTGTTTTATGCTAGAATATATAAACCATGGGAATATGCAGAGAACTTAGGCAGTGATTATCTACACCTATATTACAAGGCTGTAGATAATAGGTTAATTGAAAACTGCCATAAAAATGATATAAAAGTAAATGTCTTTACCGTTGATAGAAAAGAAGACTTAAAAAAAATGATCGAACTCAATGTTGATGGAATTATAACAAACTATCCGTTAAGGGCCTTAAAACAACTTAAAAAATAAAGGTCTTAAAGGAGATGATACTTTGAAAATTGTAATTATAGGGGCAGGTGTTGTTGGGTCTGCCATTGCAAGAGAATTATCTAAATACAAGATTGATATAAAATTAATTGATAAAAAAGCAGATGTTGCCTGTGGAACTTCTAAGGGAAATTCAGGGATAATACATGCTGGATATAATGCTGACTTTAAAACTTTAAAGGGGAAAATGAATGTTAAGTCTAACCCTCATTTTGATCAAATCTGTGATGATCTAAATGTCCCGTTTAAAAGAAATGGTTCTCTTGTGGTAGGGTTTAATGAATCTGATTTAAAGAATTTAAAAGAAAAAAAGGAAAACGGTGAAAAAAACGGTATAGAAGGCCTTAGAATAATTCAGCGTGATGAACTATTCGAAATGGAACCAAACTTAAATAAAGATGCAAATTACGCCTTATATGCACCTTCTGCAGCTATAATATCTCCTTATGAACTAACTATTGGATATGCAGATAATGCTGTAATAAATGGAGCTGAAGTTCTACTTGAAACTGAAGTTACTGGTTTAATAATAGAAAAGAAAACCATTAAAGGTATTAAAACAAATAAGGGTAACATTGCAGCAGATCTCATCATAAACTCAGCAGGACTTTATGCTGATAAAATAGCTAATTTAGCAGGTGAGAACTTTGAAATCACCCCAAGAAAAGGGGAATACCATCTTTTTGATAAAGTCTATGGTGAGCTTGTTAACCATACCCTTTTTCCAATGCCTACTGGAAAAACAAAAGGTATCTTAGTTCTGCCCACAGTTCATGGAAATCTTTTAATAGGCCCTAATGCTAATACTATAGATGAAAAGGATGATCTATCCACTACTCAAACAGGTTTAAATGAAGTAATGACAGGTGCAAAAAAACTGGTACCCAATTTACCAAATAATGGTGTGATTACATCTTTTTCAGGTCTTAGAGCATCACTGCCTAAAGAAGATTTTCATATTGATTATGCTAAAAAGGTTAAAGGGATGATAAACTTAATTGGTATACAATCACCTGGTTTAAGCTCAGCACCGGCTATAGCAGAAAAAGTTGTAAATATGGTAAAAGATATGGGAAAAGAGGGATTAACAAAGAAAAAAGATTTTCAGTTTAAAAATCCTAAATATCCTCATTACCATCAATATGAAGAAAAAAATAAAGTTGCTAAGTGGCAGGAAATTGTAAATAAAGATAAAAACTATGGGGAGATAATCTGTAGATGTGAACATGTCAGCAGAGGAGAAATAATTGATGCTATAAAGAGACCTGTTCCAGCAAAAAATTTAGATGCAATTAAGAGAAGAACAAGAGCAACCTCTGGAAGATGTCAGGCAGGTTTCTGTGGACCGAGAGTATTAGAAATTTTATCAAACCAGCTTAAAATTGATCCACTTGAAGTAACCAAAAAAGGCAAGGGTTCAAATATTTTGAAGGCAAGATCAAAGGAATTTATCTTAAATACAAAGCCAAACAAAGTAGGTGAAAGCAATGAAAAACTATAATATGATTGTTATAGGTGCTGGACCTGCAGGAATGGCAGCTGCTTTAGAGGCAGAAAAAAATGGACTTGATAAAATATTGATAATTGAACGGGATAAATATATTGGGGGTATATTACCTCAATGTATTCATAATGGTTTTGGTTTAGAATATTTTGATGAAGAGCTGACCGGACCAGAATATGCGTATCAGTTTATTAAAAAGTTAAAAGAATCAAATATAGAAGTTATGACAGAGACAATGGTTTTAAATATTACTGAAAATAAAATTATAACAGCTGTAAATAAAGAAAGTGGTGTACTTAGATTAAAGTCTAAAACTATAATATTAGCAATGGGCTGTAGAGAAAGAACAAGAGAAAATATCAAAATACCGGGTAACCGTCCCTCTGGTATCCTTTCAGCAGGTACGGCTCAACGATATACAAATATTGAAGGTTACCTACCTGGAAAAGAAGTAATAATCTTAGGTTCTGGTGATATTGGATTAATAATGGCCAGGAGAATGAAACTTGAAGGTGCTAATGTTAAGGCAGTACTAGAGATAATGCCCTATTCATCTGGGCTTGTAAGAAACAAAGTTCAGTGTTTAGATGATTTTGATATTCCCTTAAAGTTAAGTCATACAGTAACTAGAATTGAAGGCAAAAAAAGATTAAAACGAGTAGAAATAGCACAAGTAGATGAAAATCTAAATATTATAGATTCAACAAAACATTGGGTAAACTGTGATACATTACTTTTATCTGTTGGTTTAATACCGGAAAATGAACTATCTAAATCAATGGGATTAAAACTGCATCCTGTAACAGGTGGAGTTTATGTTAACGAAAATCGAGAAACCAATATCAGTGGTGTATTTGCAGCTGGTAATGTTTTACATGTACATGATCTAGTTGACTGGGTTTCAGAAGAAGCCGAAATTGCAGGACGTTCTGCAGTAGACTATATTAATAACAGTTTAGAAAAGAGAATAAATAAAATAGATTTAATACCTGACCAAAATGTAACATATACAGTCCCACAGAAAATAGAATATAAGTTAAAAGATAAAAAGTTTATTAAAATATTTATGAGAGTAAAAAAACCGATGGAAGATGTCAATATTAACTTTATTCATGCTAATGATAATTTAGTAAGCTTTAAGAAAAAAATTGTAATGCCGGGTGAAATGGTTACTGCTAACCTACCAAAAGCTTTAATAAATGAAAAAATGAACAAAATAAAAGTTTCAATAACTAAAAAAGGTGGGTGAAAAAAATGGCAAAAAATGATATAATATGCACAGGTTGCCCAAAAGGGTGTAGAGTTACGGTTGAAGTAGAAGATGATGAAATAAAAGATGTATATGGTTATGAATGTCCAATAGGTAAAGAGTATGCCATTAATGAATTTAAAAACCCAACTAGAATTCTACCAACAACTATACGAGTTAGCAATGGTGAATTTCCATTAGTACCAGTAAAAACTAGAAAGGCTATACCAAAAAGCCTTTTACTTAAAGCTATGGATGTTATAGCTGAAGTTGAAGTTCAAGCCCCGATTAAAATTGGTGATGTATTAATTAAAAACATCTTAGATACTGGGGTAGACATTGTAGCAACTCGTAATATCAAAGAAAAAACGGGAGGTTAAACCATTGAAAAAAAGTCTCGAAGAATATTTCGAAGACTTTAATATTATTGCAGGCATTAGTGATGACAAGAGACTTGACAAGGCTTTATATAGTAAGGTTTTAGCAGTATTTTTACTTAATGCAAAACTTACTAAATTAGATCAATATGCAAAAAAATGTAAAGAACAAAATAAGAAGTTGTTCTTACATCTGGATTTGATGAAAGGTATGAACTCTGACAAAGAAGCGATTAAATATTTAGCGGAAAATGGCTTTTGTGATGGAATAATAACTACACATAAAAATTTAATAGAGTATGCTAAAAGTAAGGGACTATATACAGTTCAACGGATTTTTGTTTTAGACTCCGGTACAATTAAAAACGGGATCAACAGCTTAAAAAAAGTAAGGCCTGATGCTGTTGAAATTCTTCCAGGACTTATGGCACCTCATTTTTTAAATCAACTCACTGTTGAAATTGATATACCCTTTATTGCTGGTGGTTTAATTAGAACTAGAAAAGAAGTTGAAAGTCTTTTTGAAAAAGGAGTATTTGCAGTATCAACAAGTGAAGATGAACTTTGGTACTAAAGAACTTTATGAATGGGATAAGTATAATAGCTTATCTCATATTTTTTTTGCTATTTATAAAAAGGGATTTATCTAATATTCAAGAATATATATAAGGAATTGTATAAAATTTTTAAATGCTAATAGGAGGTTTTTAATAAACAATGGATTATTTCAAAAAAGCAAAGATAAAGGATATTTTACAAGGTAATGTTGAATCATTTGATGATGTAATTGTATTAGGGTGGGTAAAGACTAAAAGAGTTTCAAAAAATATTGCTTTTTTAGAAATTAATGATGGATCTTCAGTTAGAAATTTACAGATTGTTATCTTAGATCCTGAAAAATTTGATTTAGAAGAAATAAACCGAGGGTGTAGTGTAAGAATACAGGGATATTTAGAAGAAGTACCGAATAGAGAACAAAGTATTGAGATGAAAGCTAACGAGATTAAACTAATCGGTGAAGCACCTGAAAACTATATTCTTCAGAAAAAAAAGCATACCTTTGAATTTTTAAGAGAGATTGCGCATTTAAGACCAAGAACAAAAACATTCAGTACAGTTAACAGATTTAGAAATAAGATAGCTAATGCTATTCATAAATACTATCAAGAAAATGGATTTCAATATATTCACTCTCCAATAATCACTTCCAGTGATGCTGAAGGTGCAGGAGAGATGTTTAAGGTAACAACTCTTGATTTTGATAACCTCCCAAAAGATGATAAAGGTCAAATTAACTATAATGAAGACTTTTTTGGCGAACAGACCGGTCTAACTGTTAGTGGACAACTTGAAGCAGAAGTAATGGCAACTGCATTAGGTGATGTTTATACTTTCGGACCTACCTTTAGAGCTGAAAACTCAAATACTTCAAGACATGCTTCTGAATTCTGGATGATTGAACCAGAAATGGCATTTTGTAATCTTGAAGAAATGATGGATGTTATAGAGGACTTTATCAAATACTTGTTTAAATATGCTCTTGAGGAAGCGGCAGAAGAAATGGAGTTTTTTGATAGTAATATTGAAGAAGGTAGAAAAGAGACATTAGAGAAAATTATAGACTCTACTTTTGCTAGAATTACTTATACAAAAGCAATAGATATCTTAAAAGAAGCTGAGCAAGACTTTGAATTCCCTGTAAAGTGGGGTATGGACTTACAGACCGAACATGAAAGATATTTAACTGAAAAACACTTTAAAAAACCAGTATTAGTAACAGACTATCCAAAAGGCATAAAAGCTTTTTATATGCGTATTAATAATGATAATAAAACCGTTGCAGCAGTTGATTGTTTAGTACCTGAAGTTGGAGAAATAATCGGTGGAAGCCAGAGAGAAGAACGATATGATGTTTTAAAAGAACGCATGGAAGAAGATGGAATGGATCTAGAAAAATACAGCTGGTTTTTAGACCTTAGAAAATATGGTACAGTTCCTCACTCCGGATTTGGATTGGGTTTTGAAAGAATTCTTATGTATATCTCGGGGATGAAAAATATCAGAGATATCATTCCATTTCCTAGGACACCGGGCAATGCTAAATTCTAAGAAGCATATACTAGTTTTTTTAATAGTAATAGTTGCTATAATGACTTTAATTAACAGCAGCGCTTTTGCTGAAAATATAAGTCTTAAATATGATACAGTAGTTTATAGTGGACAGCCTTCCGGGGTATTTGCTGCAGTAAGTGCAGCCCGGAATGGTATGTCAACACTGTTAATTTTAAAAAGAGATAATCCAGGTGGTTTAATGACTTATGGTGGTTTAAACTATCTGGATTTAAATTATGATAGCAGTGGTAAAATAATAAATAGGGGTATGTTTTTTGAGTGGTATGAACGAATGGGCAAAAAACAGAGTTTTAGTTTTCAAAAGATAACTAAAAGTTTTAATGATATGTTAAAAGAAAGTGATGTTGATATTATAAGAGAAGGTCAACTTTTAGACTTAGAAGTTGAAAATAATTATATTAAACAAATTATTGTTAAAAATAAAATAAATCAATACAAAATAAGTGCTGATTATTTTATTGATGCAGACCAAGATGGAAATTTAGCTTTCCTAGCAGGAGCTGATTTTTTTAACTTTGGTTCTGATATAAATCTAAGAAATAGATTTATGGCTCAAACATTAGTTTTTAATATTGATAATATTAATTTAAAAGAATTTAAAAAAGATATTAGAAGTAACCGGTATGGACCTTCATATTTTAACAATAATCTTGCCTACGGATTTAAAGAGATTGGTAAAGTATATAGGCCGAATAATGAAAAGGTAAAATTAAGAGGGTTAAATATTATCTTACATCAAAATAGTAATGGTAACCACCATGGTTCTATAAATGCACTTTTGATTTTTGAACATAATCCCTTAGATGAAAACGAACTAAAAAATGCCTATCAACTTGGGAAAAGTGAATCAAGGCATATTTATAGGTTTTTAAAAGAAAACTTATCAGGGTTTGAAAACATTGAACTTGAAAAACCTGCTGAAGAGCTTTATGTAAGAGAATCAAGACATCTTATAGCTGAATATATAGTTAAAACAAGTGATCTATTAGAAAATAAAGTGTTTTCTAATTCAATAGCTCTTGGAACATATCCACTTGACTATCAGGCTTCTGAACCAGCCTATGAGGGTTTTGTACAGTTTAATCCAAAAGTTTATGGAATCCCCTATCAATCTATTTTGCCAAAATCTCTTGAAAATTTAATGGTTGTCTCACGCAGTACTGGAATGAGTTCACTAGCAGCTGCCAGTGGGCGGGTATTACCAATAAGAATGAATACAGGTGCTGCAGCAGGTAAAGCAGCTTCCTTAGCAAAAGAACATAATATATCGTTAAAGGAATTAAATGAAAACAAAACATTAATTAAAGAAATCCAAGAGTACATGGAACTTGATTTAAATAAATATAGTAATACATCTCCAATACTACAAAAGGATAAGTATTATCCATATTTAAAAGAACTAATAAATTTAGGATTATTAATTGGTGGATATCAGAACAACTTTAGATTAGATGAAACAATAACAGAATATGAGTTTTCTCAGCTTTTAATTAAGGGAATGAAAAGAAGACAGTCGCCCATACTATATAAATGGGTACCAGGTGGGTTAGAAACTATAAGTTCCAGAGATAAATTAGATAAAAATAATGCCTATAGATTACTGCTTGCTGCCAGCAGTCATCGAATTGATAAACTAGATAGTTCGAACTACTATGATGTTTTACTTGATGAAAATTTAATCCCAGATGATATCCAAGAAATAATTAAAGAAAATAGGCTTTTAAAAAGAAAAGAGGCATATTATCTTATCGGATATTTTTTAAAACAGGAAGAATTGAGTGAAGAATTAAAAAAATACAGGGGAATTGAAAATGAAAATTAATGAAAGTTATTTAGACTCTCCATTAGGTTTATTGAAATTAGCAGTAAAAGATGATAAGTTAGTATCAATTAACTTTGAAAACAATGAATTAAAGCCAATTAATAGTAGTTCAAATGACAGTGACTTGATGTTGGATATAAAAAGTCAATTAAATGAATATTTTAGCGGTAAAAGAAAAGAATTTTTTATTGATTTAGATATCCAGGGAACTGATTTTGAAAAAGATATATATAGAACTCTTTTGGATGTAAAATTTGGAGACATAACTACCTATAAAGAGTTGGCCCAAAAAAGTGGCCACTCTAAGGCTTATCGGGCTGTAGGTACTGCTTTAAAGAAAAACAAAATCCCTATTATAATCCCCTGTCATCGGGTGTTGAAATCTGATGAAAGTCTAGGTAATTATAATGGAGGAAGATGGAGAAAAGAAAAACTTCTAACTATTGAAGGATTTTTAAGTTAAAAATTCAATGATTTTATCAAACATATCTTCTCTGTCAGGACCAAGATTAATAACATGTGATGAGTTTTTATAGACTGTTAGGTCTTTATCATTAGATTGAATATTTTGGTGTATTTTTTTTGATGCTTTTAAAGGTACCATTTGATCACTTTTGGAATGAAAAATTCTTGTAGGTGTATTTATCTTAGATAGTTTAATACGGCATTCAATCATAAGTTTATGTAGTTCAGCAGACTGTTTTGTAAAATCTTTAGTACTGTAGTTTTCTAAAAGATCAATTAGATTTGAATCTTTTATATTTTCATCAATTATAAAGTCGTTATTCACAACAGGAGTAATATACTTAAATATATGTGTTAATAGTATTTTTTTGTTTGTAGTATATAGTGCAGGTGATATAAGAGATAAACTTTTTATTTTAAAGTGCAAAGATGATAACATAGCTATTAAAGCACCCATTGAAAGTCCAATAAGATGTATATTTTCATAATTATTTTGATTGTTTATTAAAAAATCATATACTTTTCGTAACCAATCTTTACGATTAGTGGTTTGAAAATCTTTACTGTCTGTACCATGTCCAGGTAAACGGGGAACATAGACAGAAAAATTTAAATCATCATATATTTTTTGGGCAAGTTCTTTCATTTCTCTCGTTGATCCGGTAAATCCGTGGATTAATACAGCAAGATTATTACTTTTAGTCTCAAAAAATAATTCTTCGGCAAGTGGATTTACTTTAGGCTTATGGTTTATTATATCAAACATTAAAGTTACCCCCAATGAATAATTATCTTTTTAAATAATTCTTTATAAACAATAATAATCCTTTTGAAAATATATACAAATAATGGTGATTAGAAATGATGAAAAGAAATATAACTTTTAATAAAGCAATAATTCCAGTAATTTCAATGATAATATTTTTAATTACTGCAGTATTAATCTGGGATGCTCCAATCCATATTCCTTTAATTATGGAACTTATCTTTACAATATTTTTAGCATTGTATTGGGGTTTTAAGTGGGATGAACTAGAGGAGATGATGTTTTCTAGTTTTGCAAAGATAGGTAATGTTTTAATAATAATTATGCTGATTGGTATGATTATAGGTATTTGGATTGAAAGTGGAACTGTTCCAACCATGATTTTCTATGGTTTGAAGTTTTTAAGGCCACAGTATTTTTATGTAATAAGTTTTATATTTTCTGCCATTGTATCGATCTCAATAGGTACAGCTTTTGGCACTGTAAGTACAGTAGGTTTAGCTTTAATAAGTATTGCTCAGGGAATGGGAGTATCGCTACCTATTGCAGCTGGTTCAATAATATCGGGTGCTTATGTGGGAGATAGAATGTCTCCATTATCATCAATTGCTATTTTAACCGCTCACAGTGCTGGAACAAAAATTCATGATATGATCAAAGAAATGTTAAAAACATTTTGGGCTCCATTCATTATTTCAGCAGTTATATATTTATTAATCGGTTTTAACTCTAATGGAGTATCTTATGATATATCACAGATCAATATATTATTAGAAGGATTGGTAAATAACTATTTAATTTCAATGGTTATGTTAATACCACCACTGATGGTAATTATACTGGCAGTAAAAAAAGTACCGACAATTTTAAATTTAATTATTAATTTACTTATTAGTTCAACAATTGCAGTATTTGTTAGCAAGCTTTCAGTAAGTACCGTTATAAACTCAGTATATTCAGGAGCAGTTGGTACTACAAATATTGAACTTTTAAATGAAGTGTTGACTAGAGGTGGACTGTCAAGTATGCTTGAATTGGTTTCTCTAATTATACTTGCAGTTGTCTTAGGCGGACTTTTAGAAAAATTAGGTATCTTAAATACTATTTTAAGTAAAATTATAAAGAATATAAAAAATAGAAGTCAGTTAATTACAGTTACAATGGCATCATCTTTTATTACTGCAATGTTGAGTTGTAATCAATTCCTAGCAGTATTTTTACCTGGTAAGATGTTAGGAAAAAAATATGACGAAATAGAAGTACCACGCAGTATATTAGGCCGTTCTTTAGGAGATTCGGGTTTAATATTATCCCCGCTAATCCCCTGGAATATTAATGCATTAATGATGATGGGTATTTTAGGAGTTCACACTCTAGAATACTTTAAGTTCACATTTTTCCCTATTTTAGTACCAATAACAGGATTGATATTAGCAAACTTTATTGACAAAAGGAGGACAAATTGATGGATAAAAATTTAAAAAAGTTAGTAGATAGTTATGAAAATGATGTTGTAAGTTCCCTACAAGAAATTGTAAAAATTAAAAGTGTAGAAACTCAGTCTAAAAAAGGTATGCCCTTTGGTGAAGGTGTTGATACAGTATTACGGAAATTTTTAGAACTTGCAGATAATTTAGGTCTAAAAACAAAATATTATGATGGTTATGCCGGACATGTTGAGATTGGTGAAGGTGATGAAATATTTGGTATTCTATGTCATTTAGATGTCGTACCTGAAGGTTCTAACTGGACTTATCCACCATATAATGCTGAAATTCATGACGGTAAAATGTATGGAAGAGGTACTATTGATGACAAGGGACCAGCTGTAGCATCTTTATATGCCTTAAAAGCAGTTGAAGAAAGTAATATAAAGTTAAATAAAAAGGTAAGATTGATCTTAGGAACAGACGAAGAAAGCGGCTGGGAAGGCCTAGATTACTACTTCAAAAAAGAACCAAAACCTGAGATGGCTTTTAGCCCTGATGCACAGTACCCGGTTATTCATGCTGAAAAAGGTATTTTAATCTTCGATTTAAACTATGAATTAGAAATTGACGATGAAGAGTATTCACCAGCAACTGGATTTAAGTATGAAGTTCTATCACTAAAGGGTGGGAATGCCCCTAATATGGTACCAGATAGCTGTGAAGTTTTAATTAAAACAGATTATGGAAAGTCATTAGAAAAAATATATGATAGCTTTGTAAAAGAATCTGGTTATGACTTTGAAATTGAAAATATTAATAATAAGAAGTATAAATTTATAAGTAATGGTGTTTCAGCACATGGTAGTATGCCTGAAAAAGGTGAAAACGCTATCTCATTTATGTTAGAGTTTCTATCTGAATTAGATAACTTAAACATTGTAGACTTTGTTGATTTCTATAACAAAAAAATCGGGTTAGATTTCTATGGTCAAAGAATCGGCTGTAATTTTAAAGACGATGTTTCTGGTCGTTTAATATTTAATGTTGGACAGATCAATTTTGTAGAAAATACAATTAAAACAACTGTTAATATTAGGTATCCAGTTACTAAAAACAAAGATGAAGTTATAGAAGGTATAAAAAAGGCAGTTAAAAATGATGATGTTTATTTTGATTTGAAAAATCATCAAAAACCACTTTACGTACCAAAAGATGATCCCTTAGTTCAAAACCTGATGAATGTTTATCGTGAAATAACTGGTGATAATGAAAGCACACCAATAGCTATTGGTGGAGGGACTTATGCCCGTGCAGTACCAAAAGGAGTTGCATTTGGTGCACTATTTCCAGGTGAAAAAGAACTTGCACATCAAAAAGATGAATACATTAAAATAGATGATCTATATAAAAATACTTTAATTATTGCCTCAGCTATCAAGGCTTTAGCATCAGAGGAGTAGGGTGATAAAGATGGAAATAAAGTTTTCGAACTTTCCTGAAATTAAGGTTGGTAACTATACTGATCAAAAAGCAGGTACAGGATGTACAGCGGTATTATTTGATACACCTTTGTCAGGTTCAGTAAGTGTTATGGGTGGAGGACCAGGGAGCAGGGAGTTAGGGTTATTAGATCCGATGACCCGAATGGATCAAATAAATGCAGTTCTTCTAACAGGTGGCAGTGCATTTGGATTAGCAGCTGCAGATGGTGTTATGAAGTATTTAGAAGAAAGGGGTGTTGGCTTTGATACAGATATAGCCAAAATACCAATAGTCCCTTCAGCTGTAATTTATGATTTAAACTATAAGTCAAAGTCAATCAGACCTGGTAAAAATGAAGGCTACTTTGCTTGTGAGAATGCTAAAAACACATTTGAAATTGGTTCTAAAGGAGTTGGAACAGGAGCTACTTGTGGTAAACTTTTAGGAGTTGATATGGCTTCTAAATCAGGTTTGGGTTATGCAGAATATAATTCAAAAAACATAAAAGTATCAGCTTTAACAGTTTGTAATGCTGTGGGTAATATAATCAACCCTAAAACCGGAGATATTGTTGCCGGTATTAAAGGTGAGAAAGGTTTTATTTCATACCGAGAAATTGTTGAAAATGAATTTCCTAATCTATTTGGAATGAATACTTCTTTGGGAATAGTAGTTACAAATGTAAAGTTAGAAAAGGCAATGCTTAAAAAAATTGCCAATATGTCTCATGACGGCCTGGCAAGAACCGTCAATCCGGTTCACACTATGTATGATGGTGATATAATTTTTGCGTTTTCAACTAATGAAGTTGCCGCTGATATTAATAAAACAGGTGTGTTAGCAGCAGATGCGGTATCAATGGCAATCTTAAATGGAATTCAAACTGTAAATAATTAAAAAAAGAAAGGAGAAACAAAAATGGAGTATAAAAATGTTGAATCATTAATTAAATATTTAAAAAATAGTCCATCTCCCTTTCATGTAGTTGATAATACAGCAGATATATTAAAAAATAATGGGTTTGAAAGATTAGATATTAAAGAAAATTGGTTAATTGAAAGTAATAAAAAATACTATATAACAAAAAATGATTCAGCTTTAATTGCTTTTAAGACAGGTGATAAAAATAATATTTCAAATGGATTTAAAATAATCGCAGCACATACAGACAGCCCAGCAATTAAGATCAAACCAAAACCTGAATTTATTGGAGAAGAAGATTATTTAAAACTAAATACAGAAGTCTATGGTGGGCCGATTTTAAACACCTGGTTTGATCGTCCACTAACGATTGCTGGTAGGGTTAGTATAATCGAAGATGATACCTTAAAAAATGTAAATATTAACTTTAAAGATCCACTTATGATTATACCTAATTTGGCAATTCATCTGAACAGAAAGGTTAATGAAGGACAAAAGATCGATAAACAAAAAGACTTAATACCAATCATGAAAGTTCTTGAAGAAGATGAAGATGTTGAAAATTATCTTATTAATCTGATATCAAATCAACTGAATGTAAAAAGTAGTAAAATCATGGACTTTGATCTTTACTTAAGAGATACAGAAGACCCTATCATTTTAGGAAGTAAAAAAGAGTTTTTAAACAGTGGGTTAATAGATGATCTAGGAATGGCTCATGCTGGTTTGCAGGCTTTATTGAATTCTAATACAAAAGGTTTTAAGCTGTTAGTACTATTTGATAACGAGGAAATAGGCAGTAATACTGGAGAAGGAGCTGATTCTCCATTATTAAGTAATTTATTAGAGCGAATAGTATATGGAATGAATAAAAATAGAGCTGATTTCTTACAGATGATTGAAAACACTTTTATGATCTCTGCTGATATGGCTCATGCAGTACATCCTAACTATTCAAAAAAACATGATCCAACCAATAAACCGGTAATTAATAAAGGACCGGTTGTTAAAATAAGTAGTAACCGCAGATATACTACTGATAGTTATACAGGTGGATATATTAAAAAACTATGTAAGGAAAATAATATTCCTTATCAGAACTTTGTTAATAATTCTAATGAAAGAGGCGGTTCTACAATTGGGCCGATAAATCTAAGACACCTAGGAGTTAGGTCTGTGGA